>JAIOPW010000521.1 GCA_021413665.1 Rhodocyclales bacterium
TGCCATGGGAATTTTCTATCCCTATATCCCGCTCGCCGATGTCAAATTGATTGGTGTCGAAGCCTCGGGTCACGGGCTGGATTCGGGCAAGCATGCCGCTTCACTGACCGCCGGCCGTTCCGGCGTGCTGCATGGCAACCGCACCTATCTGTTGCAGGACGAGAACGGGCAGGTGATCGAGACCCACTCGATATCCGCCGGCCTCGACTATCCCGGCGTCGGCCCCGAGCACGCCTGGCTCAAGGATTCAAAGCGCGCCGAGTACGTCACGATCACCGATGCAGAAGCGCTGCAGGCCTTCCATGACCTGTGCCACTTCGAAGGCATCATTCCCGCGCTCGAATCGAGCCATGCCCTGGCCTATGCGGCAAAGCTTGCGCCGACGCTGCCCAGGGACAAGCTGCTGCTGGTCAATCTTTCGGGGCGCGGCGACAAGGACATGCATACCGTCGCCGATGCGTCCGGCATCCAGTTCTGAACCAAACATCACGATGTCACGAATCCGGAAAACATTCGCATCCCTTGCCGCGCAAGGCCGCAAGGCCCTTATCCCTTTCATTACCGCCGGCGATCCCGATCCGGACCTGAGCTTGCCCCTGATGCGGGCATTGGTCGCGGGTGGCGCCGACATCATCGAGCTCGGCGTGCCGTTTTCCGATCCGATGGCCGATGGCCCGACCATCCAGCGCGCCTCGGAAAGAGCATTGGCGCATGGCATGAGCCTGCGCCGCGTGCTGGCGCTGGTGAGTGAATTCCGCAAGGAGAACGCGACGACGCCGGTGGTGCTGATGGGCTACGCCAATCCGGTGGAAGCCTATGGCATCGAAGCCTTCGCCCGCGATGCGCGCGAGGCCGGCGTCGATGGAGTGCTGGTGGTCGACTATCCGCCGGAGGAGTGCGCCGGTTTTGCCGACGTCATGAAGCGGGCGAATATCGATCCGATTTTCCTGCTGGCGCCGACATCCACCGAAAAGCGCTACGACGAAGTCGCGCAGATCGGCAGCGGCTACAGTTACTATGTTTCGCTGAAGGGCGTGACCGGTTCCGGCAATCTCGATCTCGACGAAGTGGCGCGGCGCATACCGCTGATCCGCGAGAAGGTCGGGATGCCGGTCGGCGTCGGCTTCGGCATTCGTGACGGGGCCACCGCCGCACGCATTGCCGCGGTGGCGGATGCTGTGGTTATCGGCAGCCGCATCATCGAAGAAATCGAGAGCGCTCCCGCCGGCGAGGCGACGGCGCGAGTGCAGAGCTTTCTCTCCGGCGTACGCGCCGCAATGGACGGAGAAACCCCATGAGCTGGTTACAGAAACTGCTGCCGCCGAAGATCAAGCGTTCGGAAGGCTTGCGCAAGTCGATTCCGGAGGGTCTGTGGGCCAAGTGTCCGGCCTGCGAAGCGGTGCTCTACGGCACTGACCTGGAGAACAACCAGAACGTCTGCCCGAAGTGTGCCCATCATCTTCGCCTGCGCGCCCGCGTTCGCCTCGATGCGCTGCTCGACCCCGAGGGCCGTTTCGAGATCGGCACCGAAGTCCTCCCGATGGATCCGCTCAAGTTCAAGGACAGCAAGCGCTACGTCGATCGCCTGGTTGCCGCCAACGAGGATACCGGCGAAGCGGACGCCATGGTAGTGATGCAGGGCGCGATCAAGACCGTGCCGGTGGTAGTCGCCTGTTTCGAATTCGAGTTCCTCGGCGGATCGATGGGAGCCGTGGTCGGCGAGCGTTTCGTGCGCGGCGTCAAGGCGGCGATCGAATTGCAGGCGCCATTCATCTGCATCACGGCTTCGGGCGGCGCACGCATGCAGGAAGGCCTGTTTTCCCTGATGCAGATGGCCAAGACCACGGCAGCCGTGACGCAACTGGCGCATCACCAGTTGCCCTTCATTACCTTGCTGACCGACCCGACCATGGGTGGCGTTTCCGCTTCCTTCGCCTTTGTCGGCGACGTCGTGATTGCCGAGCCGGGCGCACTGATCGGCTTCGCCGGGCCGCGGGTGATCGAGCAGACGGTGCGCGAAACCCTGCCCGAGGGCTTCCAGCGTGCGGAGTTTCTGATCGAGAAGGGCGCCATCGACATGATCGTCGATCGGCGCGAGCTGCGCGACAAACTTGCTTCCCTGCTGACTCTGCTGCAACGCGTCCCCGCAGTTTGATGCCGCGGACGCTGGACGCCTGGCTGGCGCGGATCGAAGCGCTGCATCCGCGCGGCAGTGCCGGCATCGAGCTGGGTCTGGAACGGGTAGCGGCGGTCAAGGCGCGGCTCGGTCAGCGCGAGACCTGCCCCGTCATCCTGGTGGGCGGGACCAATGGCAAGGGCTCGACCTGCGCCATGCTGGAGAGCATCCTGCTTGCCGCCGGCTATCGCGTCGGCCTCTATACCTCGCCGCATCTGCTGCATTACAACGAGCGCGTCAGGATCGATGGCGTCGCTGTCGACGACGTCAGGTTGTGCGAGGCTTTCGCGCACGTCGAGCTGGCACGCGGCGATGCTGCGCTGACCTATTTCGAGTTCGGCACCCTGGCGGCATGGGACGTGTTCGCCGCCGCGGAAGTCGATGCCGTGATCCTTGAGGTCGGCCTCGGCGGGCGGCTCGATGCGACGAATATTTACGAACCGGATTGTGCCATCGTCACTGGTGTCGACCTCGATCACATGGATTTTCTTGGTCCCGACCGGGAGGCCATCGGCCGCGAAAAGGCCGGAACTTTCCGCGGTGGAATTCCGGCGATTTGCGGTGATCCGCAACCGCCACAATCGCTGATCAACCACGCTGGGGCCATCGGTGCGCCGCTTCAGGTCATGGGCCGGGATTTCGGCTATCAGCGACAGGATATGCAGTGGCTGTACTGGGCGCGTGGTGTCGATGTCGAGATTGTCCGCCGTGGTGGCCTGGCCTTCCCTGCATTGCGCGGCGACCGGCAACTGGCCAATGCGGCATGCGCTCTGGCGGCCCTCGATGCAATGCATTTGCGCCTGCCGGTGGCGATGAAAGACATTCGCCAGGGTCTGGGCGGGGTCGAACTGGCGGGGCGCTTCCAGGTGCTGCCGGGCCGGCCCGTCGTCGTGCTTGATGTCGCCCACAACCCGCAGGCCGCCCGCGTGCTGGCCGACAACCTCGGCGGCATGGCCTTCCACCGCAACACATGGGCCGTGTTCGGCATGCTCGCCGACAAGGACAGTGACGGCGTGATCGACGCCCTGCGTGGGCGGGTCACGCACTGGCTGCCGTGCGTGCTGGAAGGCCGCCGTGCCGCCAGCGCCGACTTTCTCGCGGGCCGTTTGCGGGCCGTCGCGATCGAGCCTGCGGGTTGCTTCGATACACCGGCGGCGGCACTCGTTTACGCGCTGGAGAACGCGGGCGAAGATGATAGAATTCTCGCCTTCGGATCCTTCCTCACTGTTGCCGCGGCCTTGCATGCGCTGGGCCGCCCGAGCTAACCACGCGTAACCACGATGGCGGAACAAGACACATCGCCTGACGCAGATTTGCAGCTGAAGAAGCGTGCGCGCCGCCGGCTTGTCGGCGCGTCCGCGCTGGCGCTATTTGCCGTCATCGTCCTGCCGATGGTCATGGATCGCGAGCCGCGTCCGCTGACCCAGGATATCCAGGTGCGCATTCCCAGCCAGGATTCGACCGGCCTTGCGGCCCGGGTGCTACCGGGGAAGTCGGTGGCGACACCGATGCCGGCGCCCGAGCCGAAATCCACCGAGTCGGCTGCCACAACCAAGGCGAACCCCGAACCCATTGTCGTCAAACAGGCCCCGCCTGCCGCCGCATCGGCTGAAGTGCCCTTGGAAAAGTCCGCGGCAGCGGAAAAGAAAGCTGCGCCCGCCGCCAAACCTGGCATTGAGCCCAAGCCGGCCGCGGAGTCCAAGCCGGCGAGTGAGGCCTCGGGCCAGTGGGTGGTTCAGCTTGGTGCCTACAAGGAAGCCGGCAACGTGAAGCTGCTGCTATCCAAGCTGAAGGGCATCAACGTGCCGGCTTATACCGAAAAGCTGGAATCACCGCAGGGGCCGCGCACCCGTGTCCGGGCGGGTCCGTTCGCGAGTCAGGAAGCGGCGGAAAAGGCCCGTTCGAGGATCAAGATCATTGGCGTAGACGGTTCGGTCGCGTCAAAGTAAGGCGATGACCGCGTTTGATTACGCCGTGCTGGCGGTTATTGCGGCGTCGGCGCTGCTGGGCTTGTGGCGTGGTGTGGTGGGTGAGGTCCTGGCGCTGGCGGCCTGGGTCGTGGCGTTTTTTGTGGCGCGTGCCGAGGCGCTGGAAGTGGCGGGTTGGCTGGCGGGACGGATCGCCGAACCCGGCATGCGGCTGGCAGCGGCCTATGTACTGATTTTTGTCGGTGTATTGCTGATTTTCGCATTGGCGCGCATGCTGATTTCGCTGATGCTGAAGGCCGTGGGTTTGGGTTTGCTGGACCGTTTGCTGGGCGGAGCTTTTGGCGTCCTGCGCGGGATTCTGGTGGTGCTGGTGGCGGTGCTGGTGGCGGGGATGACGCCCTTGCCCAGGTCCGAAGAGTGGCGCGATGCAGTGTTGGCGCCGCCACTGGAGACCGTGGTGATTGCGGCCAAGCCCTGGTTGCCGGCGGAAGCGGCAAAGCGGATTCGGTTTCGATAGAGGAAGATGACCATCTCCCCTTCCCCCTTCCCGGGGAAGGGGGTGATAATTGTTCGCGGGCGTTGCCCCGCTCCATGTTCTGGCCGCTTCTCCTTGGGGCGGCCCTGCGGAGAAGGACCATGTGCGGAATTCTGGGTGTGGTAGCCACCACGCCGGTGAACCAGTTGCTCTATGACGGCTTGCAGGTACTCCAGCACCGCGGTCAGGATGCGGCCGGCGTCGCCACGGCCGAAGGCGGGCGCTTCCACATGCACAAGGGCTCCGGCCTGGTGCGCGACGTCTTCCG
>JAIOPW010000522.1 GCA_021413665.1 Rhodocyclales bacterium
CCTTCGGATCGTCCGTCGCCGCGCACACAGGTGGTCACCTGACGGAGACAGGCACATTGAACGCAGGGCGCCGGGCGTTGGATCCGGCACCGTCCCATGTGGCCGTCCCAGATCCCGGAGACGTCTGGGTGTTTCTGAGGCCATCCCGCCGCACGGCGGTGCCTCACGATGCAAATCGCCTCTCTAGAGGCGATTTGCCGCCGGACCTCCCCGCAAGAGGGAGGTCCTTGCGTGAGGGACAAGCACTGGGCAGACGCACCGTCGACGCCCCAGACGATCGTCCCCAGCAAGGGGAGTGAGACCACTCCGAAGCGCGGCGAAGTCCTGGCTTTCCAGGCCTTTCAGCGCGGTTGGCCAATTGGCCGCGCACCCGAGGTCCATTTGGCCGAGTAGCCGAGGTCCATTTGGCCACGTACCCGAGGTCCACTTGGCCGACGTCCCCGAGGGGCGCCGAGTCCACCCTCGAAGCGCGCCGAGGCACTGAGACCACGTCGTCCCGAGCAAAGGCACCGAGATCACCTGCGAGGTGAGCCCACTCCTCTTTGCTGAGGCTGATCGTGGTCGCGCGTCGACGGGACGTGATCCCAGCGCTTGCCCCTCGCAGGTGGAAATCCCCTCTTGCGGGGGATTTCGCCCTCCCGGCTCCGGCCTGACGGCCGGGGCGCGCCGGGTGCCCGGACGGGGCGGGGGCGGGAGACGGCCACTCGGGCCGGAGCCGAGGCAACGACAACCTGGGGGCGTTCGAGGTGCCGCGGCTCCTGGTCGGGGGCGCCCGGCGTCTCCAGAGGACGGATCAGAACCACGTCCCACGCCCGCGCCCTCGGGTCACCTACTCCGGCGCTGCGCCGACCTCTGGGCGTCGAGGCGTCTGCGGTCGCGTCCGCTGGGGCGGCCCTGCATGTCGGCTCCGGGCGCGGGGGCGAGGCGGCGCTGCTCGCGTTCGCGCTCCCGCTTCTCCCGGCTCTCGGGGGTCTCGTCGTAGAGGGTGGCGGCGACCGTGGCCGAGCCCCGGCGATCGGCGAGGGCGCGGACGAC
>JAIOPW010000523.1 GCA_021413665.1 Rhodocyclales bacterium
TCGAAGGCCAGTGCGGTTTTGCCGCTGGCGGTGGGGCCGATCAGGAGGATGACCGGCGGGTGCGGTAATGGTCGGGGTTTGTCGCGGGGCAGTGGCATCAGCGGCCGCGCATGAACAGCTTGTCGAGTTCCGCCATCGACAACTGAACCCAGGTCGGCCTGCCGTGGTTGCACTGGTCGGCGCGCTCGGTCTCTTCCATCTGGCGCAGCAACGCGTTCATTTCCTGCGGGCCGAGCTGGCGATGGGCGCGCACCGCGCCGTGGCAGGCCATGGTCGCCAGCAGTTCGTTGCGCCGGGTCTCGATCACGCGGCTGGCCGGATGCTCGGTGAGTTCGCGCAGCAGCGAGCGCACCAGTTCCACCGCGTTGCCACCGGTCAGCAGCGCCGGCAGGCCGCGCACCGCGAGTTCCCGCGGCCCGGCGGCGGCGATTTGGAATCCGAGCGTGGTCAGCGCTGCGGATTGTTCGGCGGCGGTAGCCATTTCGGTTTCGCTGGCAGAAATCAGCATCGGTACCAGCAGCGCCTGCGTCGCCGGCGGTCCGGCATCAAGGCTGGTCTTCAGTTTTTCGTAGAGGATGCGCTCGTGGGCGGCGTGCATGTCCACCAGCACCAGGCCGGCGGCGTTCTGGGCCAATACGTAGACGCCGTGGAGCTGGGCGATGGCGTAGCCCAGCAGCGGCATGCCGTCGGCGGAATGGATGGCAGCGCTTGCCGGGGACCCGGCTGCCTGGTCCGAAAAGGCGGCTCGTGCAAACTCGAGATAGGGCCGCGCCGCCGGTTCGCCCGCACCGAGGCTGGCCTGCCTCGCGTAGGAGAACGAGCCGGGAGGGGCCGCAGGGGACGTTTGCGGCGCAGCCGCTGCGGCTGCCGCTGCCGCGCTCAGTGGCGTCGAAAGCGTGCGCTGCAGCGCATGGAAGATGAACTGGTGGATGCCGCGCGCATCGCGAAAGCGCACCTCGGTCTTGGCCGGGTGTACGTTGACGTCGACGCCGGCCGGGTCGAGTTCGAGGAACAGCACATACGCCGGATGCCTTGCCCCGTGCAGGATGTCGGCCCAGGCCTGGCGCGCGGCGTGGGTCAGCAGCTTGTCGCGCACGTAGCGGCCATTGACGAAGAAATACTGCTCGTCGCGGCCCGAGCGGGAATAGGCGGGCAGCGCGGCGAGGCCGGAAAGCCGCAAGGGACCGGC
>JAIOPW010000519.1 GCA_021413665.1 Rhodocyclales bacterium
ACCGGGAGACGCTACCCCCAGGAACAGGAGCAGGAAGTGGTTGTCCAGCAACTTCTGCATGAATGGAACATCGTCGTCGTTGTTATTCGCCATGTTTCTGCCCTTTAACGTGAGCGCGCTGCAGCGCGCGGTTGAAACGAACTTCCGGAACTTGATACTTGTATGGGGCGCGAGGATAACCCACGTACGATGATCGGGCATTTGATCCAGAACAAGAAAATGCAGCATTGACAGGGGCTTGCATGCTGCGCTGCGACAATGCGTCGCAGCGGTTCGTCGCTGATTTTCTTGGGGAAATCCCTGGATCGGTGCGGGTGGGGCTACCCGTCAGTCCCAAGATCAGGCGGTTTCCTGGGCTTCCAGCCAGAAGGCCAGGCCTTGTGCGTTGAGTTCCAGGTCCAGATGCCAGATTTCCAGAATTTCTTCGTCGCCCAGGCGGCAGCCGTGGGCGTGCGCCTCGTCCAGCAGGAGTTCGGTCAGGCCATGCCGGATGCGCGCTGTCTTGTCTTCATCCTCGCTGGCCGCCAGTGCAATCGCGACGTACTGGTCGAGCAGCTTCAGCACCGTCCGGCCCAGTTCGGCGGGCGGCGCCAAGCGGCTGAAGTGCGTCAGATAGACCGCTTCCGGCTTGAAGGACAACATGCGCTCGATCGAGCCGCGCATTTCGTCCGGATCGAACTGGATCGGCGTCGATGAGGGGAAGATCAGGGGCTTGCCCGCGACGTCGAGTTCGCGGTAGGAGATGCCGAAGGTGTCGCCGGTGAAGATTCCGCTGGTCTGTCGGTCCACGATGGCGATGTGGTGGCGGGCATGGCCGGGCGAGTCGATGCACAGCAATTCGCGCGAGCCAAGCTTGAGTACCGTGTTGTCGTGGGCCTCGATGATGCGATCGGCCGCGATCGGCAGCAGCTTGCCGTACATTTTCTGCGCACGCTCACGACCATAGACGCCCTCGACCCCGGCCATCAGTTTGGTCGGCTCGATCATGTGCCGCGCGCCGCGCGGATGCACCACCAGTTTGGCGTTGGGAAAAGCTTCCATCATCACTCCGGCGCCGCCGGCATGGTCGAGATGGATGTGGGTCAGGATCACGTAGTCCACGCTCTCTGGCCCCAGGCCGCGTGCAGCAAGTGCCGCCAGCGCCTGTGGCATGACCTCGAAGTTGGCGGTGTCGACGAAGGCAGCGCGGCCGTCGCTTTCGATCAGGTGGATGGCAGCCAGCAGCGGCCGCACGTAGCCGGCATCGAAGGCGTAGATGCCGTTGTGGTAGTCGATCAGCGGGCCGGACATGATCAGGCGCGTCGTGCGGCGCGGATCAGTTCTGCGCCGCGCTCCGCAATCATCACGGTGGGCGCGTTGGTATTACCCGAGGTGATGGTCGGCATGATCGAGGCGTCGATCACGCGCAGGCGGCCGATGCCGTGCACTCGCAGCTCGGAATCGACGACAGCCAATGGATCGTCGGCGCGGCCCATCGCGCAGGTGCAGGTGGGGTGGAAAATCGTGGTGCCGATATCGCCGGCGGCCTTTGCCAGTTCCTCGTCTGTCTGCTTCTGCGCGCCGGGCTGATGCTCCTGTGGCCGGTAAGGCGCCATCGCCGGCTGCGCGACGATGTTGCGCGTCAGGCGCAGGGCGCGGGTGGCGACCATGCGGTCGTTGTCGGTCGACAGATAGTGCGGCGCGATGATCGGCGCCGTGGCCGGATAGCGGTCGCGGATATGCACCGCGCCACGCGAAGTGGGGCGCAGGTTGCACACGCTCGCGGTGAAGGCGGGGAAGGGATGCAGCGGGTCGCCGAACTTTTCCAGCGACAGCGGTTGCACATGGAACTCCAGGTCGGGTGTCGCCACCTCGGGCGAGGAATGAAAGAAGCCGCCCAGTTGGCTCGGCGCCATCGACAACGGCCCGGAGCGGAACAGCGCGTACTCGAGGCCCATCATCGCCTTGCCCCAGAGGCTGTTGGCGCGCTGGTTCAGGGTAGTGATGCCGTGCACCTTGAAGATCATGCGCAGTTGCAAATGGTCCTGCAGGTTGCCGCCGACGCCGGGGAGTTCATGCACCAGCGGCACACCGTGCTGTTGCAGCAGCGCGGCCGGCCCGATGCCGGAGCGTTGCAGGATGGTAGGCGAGCCGATGGCGCCGGCCGTGAGCAGGGTCTCGATGCGCGCCGTAACGCGATGAGGCACGCCGCCGAGACTGAACTCGACCCCGCGCGCTTCCTTGCCCTCCAGGATCAGCTTGTCGATCAGCGCGCCGGTGACCACCTTCAGGTTGGGCCGGTGCAACACCGGGCGCAGCATCGCTTTCGAGGCATTCCAGCGCACGCCCTTCTTCTGGTTCACTTCGAAGTGGCCGATGCCGAAATTGTCGCCGCGGTTGTAGTCCTGCTTGAATGGAATGCCCGCCTGCTCTGCGGCCTGCGTGTAGCGGTCGAGGATGTCCCAGTGCAGGCGCTGCTTTTCGACGCGCCACTCGCCCTTGTCGCCGTGCATCGCGTCGGCGCCACCCCAGTAATCTTCGCTCTGCTTGAACACGGGCAGTACGCTGTCCCAGTTCCAGCGCGAATCGCCGGTGATCTGCGCCCATTCCTCGTAGTCGCGGACCTGCCCGCGCAGGTAGAGCATGCCGTTGATCGACGAGCAGCCACCGAGTACCTTGCCGCGGGCGTAGACGATCGAACGG
>JAIOPW010000012.1 GCA_021413665.1 Rhodocyclales bacterium
GACGTGCAGGATCACATCTACAAGCAAGCCGTGACCAGCGCCGCCACCGGTTGCCAGGCGGCGCTCGATGCCGAGCGCTACCTCGACAGCCTGGCTTGATAATCCCTTGGCCACAGAGGGCACAGAGATAACGGAGCAGGGGCAAACCGTGCTTTTTCCCTGTTACCTGTCCGCAAAGCGGAATCCCAGGTATGCAACGCACCTCTGTGGCTAAAAAATCCGCTCCCGCTGGCGACCGCGAACTGTTCCGCGCAGCAGTCGCTGATGTGCGGCCTCTCGTGTGGGACCGCGTCCATCACGAACCCCCGTTGCCGCCGGCCATTCCGCGCCAGCACCTGTTCGACGAGGCGGCGGCGCTCGACGAGTCCCTGCATGGCCCGGTGCTGATCGACCTTTATCTAGTAGGCGGCGACGAAGCCGCCTGGAAACGCGACAGCCTGCCAACAGCCTGGCTACGCGACCTGCGCCGCGGGCGCTGGGTGACGCAGGATAAACTCGATCTGCATGGCATGAACCGCGACCAGGCGCGAACCGCCGTCGTCACGTTTCTGCGGGAATGTCGCGACCACGGCTATCGCTGCGTGCGCATCGTGCATGGCAAGGGCTTGAGCTCGCCCGGCCGGGAACCGGTGCTGAAGAAACTGGTGCTGGGCTGGCTCAGCCAGCGTAGCGAAGTGCTGGCCTTCTGCCAGGCCCGAGCCGCCGAAGGCGGCGCCGGCGCGGTGATCGTGCTGCTTGCCGCGAAGAAATAATCCGGCTTAGCGGTCAGATTGCCGCTTCGTTGGCTTCACCCGTACGAATGCGGACGACTTGCTCCACCGTCGAAACGAATATCTTGCCGTCGCCGATCTTGCCCGTGCGCGCCGCCTTGATGATGGCCTCGATCGCAGGCTCCACGGTTTCTTCGGCGACGACGATCTCGATCTTGATCTTGGGCAGGAAGTCGACCACGTACTCCGCGCCGCGATATAGCTCGGTATGGCCCTTCTGCCGGCCGAAACCCTTGACCTCGGTAACGGTGAGGCCCGTCACGCCGACGTCGGACAGCGCTTCGCGAACTTCGTCGAGCTTGAACGGTTTGATGATGGCTTCGATCTTCTTCATTTCCGGTTTCCCCTGGATCAATATTCGTCTGGATAGCGCGATGTTATCGGATAGCGCCAATCCTTGCCGAATCCGCGTTGCGTGACGCGGATGCCGACAGGCGACTGGCGACGCTTGTATTCATTCTTCTTCAGCATGCCGACCACCTTGCGCACGTCGGCTTCGTGGTAGCCGTGGGCGATGATCTGGCGCGGGCTTTCATCGCGCTCCATGTAGGCCTCGATGATGGCGTCCAGCACCTCATAGGGCGGCAGCGTGTCCTGGTCGGTCTGGCCCGGCTTGAGTTCGGCCGAAGGCGCGCGCGTGATGATGTTGCGCGGAATCACGTCGGAGAGCGTGTTGCGGTATTCGGCGAGGCGATAGACGAAGGTCTTGGCCACGTCCTTGATCACGGCGAAGCCGCCGGCCATGTCGCCGTAAAGCGTGGCGTAGCCGACCGCCATTTCACTCTTGTTGCCGGTGGTCAGCACGATGCGTCCGGTACGGTTGGACAGCGCCATCAGCAACATGCCGCGAATGCGCGCCTGCAGGTTTTCGTCCGTGGTATCCCAGGCCGGCTTTGGGCCCAGGCCGGCAAAAGTCGGCGCCAGCAATGCGGCGAACTGGTCCATCGCGGCGGCGATGGGAACCTCGTCGTATTGCACGCCGAGCCGCTTGACCATTTCGCGGGAGTCGTCGAGGCTCATCTGCGCGGTCCACGGCGACGGCATCATCACCGCGCGCACCTGGTCCGCGCCCAAGGCATCGACTGCGATCGCCAGCGTCAATGCCGAATCGATGCCGCCCGACAGGCCGATGATCGCGCCGGGAAAACCGTTCTTGCCGAGGTAATCGGCAACACCGAGCTTCAAC
>JAIOPW010000520.1 GCA_021413665.1 Rhodocyclales bacterium
ATACCGTCGTACCCGTAGCCGGCGTCCCGCAAGTGGCGCCAAAGTGATCAACGTTCAATCTCGTCTGGGGAGTCCATCATGAACAAAACCATCACCATCCTTGTGGCATCGCTGCTGACCGTCATTGTCGGTTGCGCCAGCTACGAGCCCCTGGTTTCGATGCGCGGCGCCGATGTCGCGGCTGCCGACAAGGCACCGGCAACGCTTGCGTATGTCGGCAAGCGGCCGGGTACGCAACCGGTCGTGGCCCGCACCTTCAGCACACAGCCGCCGGTGATCCCGCACGCGGTCGACAATTTCGATGAGGTGTCCCTCACCGAGAATCAGTGCATGGATTGCCACGGCCCGGCCAACTACGTGAAGAAGAACTCGCCGAAGCTGGGCGACAGCCATTTTGTGGCGGCGACCAAGGCCTTCGATGCGTCTCGCCATGTCTGTACCAGTTGCCATGTCGCCCAGGTCGATGCGCCTGCGCTGGTCGAGAACCGCTTCATCGGCAACATCAAGTAGGCAGGTTTTACCGGGGCCAAATCGGCGTGGCTTCGGCGCCGCTTGGGATCGCCGCAAGCCTCAGACCACGCTGATCGCCGCCACCGGGCAGGGCGCGACGCAGGCACCGCAGCCGTTGCAGGCTGCGGAATCCACTTCCGCCAGTGGCGGCCCGCCAAGGCGTGGGCTGAAGCGGATCGCGGCCACTGCGCAGTGATCGCCGCAGACGCGGCATTCGACCCCTCGATTCGGCAGGCAGCTGCTTGCCACTTGCGCCTTGATCGCCCAGGGCCAGATCTGCGTTTCGCTGTCGAGCAATGCCTTGTCCTTGCAGGCGGCAGCGCAAGCACCGCAGAAGGTGCATTCACCACGCTTGAAGTCGACTTCCGGAAATCCTCGAACGATGACAATGATTCGCGTCGGGCAAGCCGGCACGCAATCACCGCAGCGGGAGCAGGCGTTGATGAACAATGCTTCGGCCAGCGCCCAAGGCGGACGCTGTGGAGCTTGGCCGGACTTGAAATTGCCCCGCAGGAATTGTCGGCGACTGACCATGACTGGCGATAGTGTCAATGCAGGCTCGATTCTGCCTGCTGTCGGTCGCCAGCGCCAGAGACATGGCCGGCCGCTACATCATTCGGCGATGACCTTGTCGGCCCATTCGATGCCGGCCACCAGGGTGGCGGGACTGCCGATGGTGGAGCTGAATCCGGCAAGGTCGTCATCCGTGATGCCGCGCGCGATGCGGCAGGCGTCGCAGACTTCGATCGCTACGCCGAGCGCAACACATTGCTGCCACTGATCGGCGAGTGACGGCCAGCCGACAGGGAACAACTGGTCGCGAATGGATTTGCGCGCCAGCACCGAGGCTTCGCCGAGCAGGAAGATGCGGATCTGGTGGCCGGCCTTTGCCAATGCTGCGCTGTGGCCGAACACCATCGCCGCCCGGGTCGGGTCGTCGCTTCCCCAGGAGGACTTCATGAAAATCTTCGACATTGCATGCTTTCTTGAATAGGTGCCCGCCCACCCGGGTTGGACGAGGCGGGCGGGATGAGAGTCAGTAGGACTTGTAGGGCAGGAACTTGCCCGACATGGTGATGTTCACCCGATCGCCGGCAGAATTCGGCTCGCGCTTCATGTCCATCTTGAAGTCGATCGCCGACATGATGCCGTCGCCGAATTCCTCGTGGATCAGTTCCTTGAAGGTCGTGCCGTACACGCTGATCAGTTCGTAGAAGCGGTAGATCAGCGGATCGGTCGGGACCGAGGTCGGCAGCGAACCCTTGTAAGGCACCACTTGCAGCAGCGCCACGGCGTCCGGCGGCAGGCCGAAGATCTTGCCCAGCGTGGCCGCCTGCTTCTTGTCGAAGGTCATCTGGCCGAGGCAGCCGGCGGTGACCCATTCCTTGGACAGGCCGACCTTCCTGGCCACGTCTTCCCACTTGAGGCCCTTCTTGATCCTGGCGCCGATGATCAGTTCGGTAACGTCATTGCGATTCATGCCTTTTCCTTTCAATGGTTGACGGCTTGTTTCAATTCGGTAGCGGGCTTTCCCCTCGGCATCGCCAGCACTTCGGCCAGGTCGCCTTCCAGTCCGGGGCGGACCACCGGCGGGTTCTTCGCGTCATGGAAGGTCTCGGCTTCGGCGCCGGCATAGGTCTTCGAGCGATTGACCAGGAAGTCCACCAGGTGATTCCGGATGCGGTAGTACTGCGGATCGTGGTGGATCTCGGCGCGGGTGCGGCTGCGTGGCATGGTGATCTCGACGATCTCGGCGATCTTGGCGTGCGGGCCGTTGCTCATCAGCAGGATCTTGTCGGCGAGCAGGATGGCTTCGTCTACGTCGTGCGTGATCATGAACACGGTCTGGTGCGTGGCCTGCACGATCTTCAGCAGTTCGTCCTGGATGGTGCCCCGCGTCAGTGCGTCGAGTGCGCCGAAGGGTTCGTCGAGCAACAGCATCTTGGGCTGGATGGCGAACGCCCGCGCTATGCCGACACGCTGCTTCATGCCGCCCGAGAGTTCCGCCGGTCTCTTGTGCACGGCGTGGCCGAGACCGACCATTTCGAGGTACTTGGTGCAATGCTCGCCGACCTTTTCCTTGCCCCAGTCGGGCCACTTGGATTTGACGGCAAAGGCGACGTTGCCCAGCACGCTCATCCAGGGCATCAGGGCGTGGCTCTGGAACACCACGCCGCGATCGAGGCTGGGGCCGCGGACTTCGCGACCATCCATGAAGGCCTCCCCGGCGGTGGCTTCGTCGAGCCCTGCCAGTACGTTGAGGATCGTCGTCTTGCCACAGCCGGAGTGGCCGAGGATGCAGACGAACTCGCCCTTGTCGATGTGGAAGTTGATGTCTTCGAACACCGGCAGGTTGACCGCGCCGTTGGTGGGCGGGAAGACCTTCTTGAGGCTTTCGACAGTCAGAAAATGTGTGCTCATGATGGATCCCGTTACTCTCTATAGGTGACCAGCTTCTGCAGCCAACCGAAGAACAGGTCCAGTGCCATGCCGACGATGCCGATCATCACCACGGCGAAGATCACGTTGGGCAGGGCCAGGTTGTTCCATTCGTTCCAGACGAAGTAGCCGATGCCGGTGCCGCCCACCAGCATCTCGGCGGCGACGATCACC
>JAIOPW010000013.1 GCA_021413665.1 Rhodocyclales bacterium
GGCCCTGGGCGCAAGTGCCGGACCAGACCGTCGCCGAACTCGACCGCACAGCCCTGTCCGCAACCAACGCGGGCCTGGGCCGCTACGGCTCGGCGCCGCGACGGCAACTGGCCGACCTGTTCACAGTGGCCGAAGAAGCGCTGGTAACCTTCCCCGAACTCGATCACTATGCCGACCGCGGGCCGGCCCGCTACTGGGGCAGCCTCCCCAGCGCAGGCGTCGGATACAAAATCGCCTGGCCGCCGGGTGGCGGCGTCCGCATCTTCGCCTATCTGCGCCGTGAGAGCCCCTACCATGAGGCTATCCTGGCCGCCTTGTGCGCCCTGGGACATGCCGCCGTAGTCTATTTTCCGAACATGCCGGCGGCCTTGGCGACACGCTATTCCGCACCTCATCTGAACTTTGTTGACCAGCCGGCCGACATCGGGCAAATGACCAGCGAGGCCGATATCGCGATCACCTATGCCAGCCTCGCGACGACAACCGCCTTCCTGCTTGCCGGAAAGCCGCTGTTACTGCTTCCGGGGCATCTGGAGCAGTTTCTCGTAGCGCGCCGCGTCGAAGAAATGGGGGCTGGACGCCTCGTCAATCCTGAGCAGCCGGTGGGCGACTTGCGCACCATGATCGCCGATCTGATCGACAATCCGTCCTGGCACAGCAACGCTATGGCCTTTGCCGCCAAATACGCGGCTTTTGACCAACGGGCGGTGATTGGAAATCTTGTTCGCCGCATTGACAAGCTGCTTGATGGCCACGATCCAGCTCCAACCAAGGAAAACACATGATCGGTCGCATCAGCGGAATCCTTCTCGAAAAGAACCCGCCCTCCATCACCGTGGATGTGCAGGGGCTCGGCTATGAAGTCGATGTGCCGATGAGCACCTTCTACAACCTGCCGGCGACCGGCGAGAAAGTGGCATTGCATACGCATTTGATCGTGCGCGAGGACGGTCATTTTCTCTATGGGTTCGGCTCTGAAAGCGAGCGCGCCGCCTTCCGCCAGTTGCTGAAGATTTCCGGCATCGGCGCCCGCACGGCACTGGCCGTGCTCTCGGGCATGTCGGTGACGGAACTGGCGCAGGCGGTGACCCTGCAGGAAGCCGGCCGCCTGACCAAGGTGCCAGGCATCGGCAAGAAGACGGCGGAACGCCTGTTGCTGGAACTGCGCGACCGGCTGCCGAAAACGCTATCCGCCGGAGGCGCAAGAGTCGGCGCTGGCGAGACGGCGAATGGCGCCGTCTCCGACATCATGAACGCCCTGCTTGCGCTCGGTTACAACGAACGCGAGGCGCTCTCGGCAATGAAGGGACAGGCTCCCGACCTTTCCGTTTCCGACGGCATCCGGGCGGCGCTGAAGCTGCTTTCAAAATCTTGATGAGTCGGCTCGGCTCACGATCATGACGATGAGCGCCACCTCGACGATGAAAGCCGTGCCGCTTCCCCCTCACCCCCAGCCCGCGCTCTGCGCCCCACGGCCGGCTTTGCACAGCCGGCCGGCTCACGCGGCGCGAAGCATGCTTCGCGAAACCCCGCCTTCGCCCCGCCAGGGTAGAGGGGAGCATTGTGAGTCGCTGGCGCGACTTTCACACTAAACTGCCCACATGAGCATCCAGACCGACAAGTTCGCCGATCCCCTGCCCGAGCGCCTGGTCTCTGCGGACAAGGAGTCCGCGCAGGAAGACGCGCTGGAGCGCGCCCTGCGGCCCAAGCGGCTGGCCGATTACGTCGGCCAGCAGAAGATCCGCGGCCAGCTCGAAATCTTCATCGAGGCCGCCAAGCGACGCGCCGAATCGATGGACCATGTCCTGCTGTTCGGGCCGCCGGGACTGGGCAAGACCACCCTGGCGCACATCATCGCCCGCGAGATGGGCGTCAATCTGCGTCAGACTTCGGGGCCGGTGCTGGAGCGCGCCGGTGACCTGGCCGCAATGCTGACCAACCTCGAACCAAACGACGTGCTGTTCATCGACGAAATCCATCGCCTCTCACCGGTGGTCGAGGAAATCCTCTACCCCGCGCTGGAGGATTTCCAGATCGACATCATGATCGGCGAAGGGCCCTCGGCGCGCTCGGTCAAGCTCGACCTGCCGCCCTTCACCCTGATCGGCGCCACCACCCGCGCCGGGATGCTGACCAACCCGCTGCGCGACCGCTTCGGCATCGTCGCCCGCCTGGAGTTCTACTCGCCGGAAGAACTCGCCCTCATCGTGCGACGCTCGGCCCACCTGCTCAACTGCGACATTGTCGAAGAAGGTGCTGTTGAAATCGCCCGGCGCTCACGAGGCACGCCGCGCGTCTCCAACCGCCTGCTGCGCCGCGTGCGGGACTTTGCCGACGTCAAGGCCGATGGAAAAATCACCCGCGGCGTCGCCGATGCGGCGCTGACGATGCTCGACGTCGACCACCTGGGCCTCGACGTCATGGACAGGAAGCTGCTGGGCGCGATACTTGAAAAATTCGGCGGCGGGCCCGTGGGTGTGGACAATCTCGCGGCGGCCATCGGCGAAGCGCGCGATACGATCGAGGATGTGCTGGAACCCTACCTGATCCAACAGGGCTATTTGCAGCGCACGCCGCGCGGTCGGGTGGCGACGGCCAGCATCTGGAAGCATTTCGGACTGGATAGCCCAACCGGTGGCAGCCGTGAACTTTGGAACGAGGGCATGTGAGCGATCCGGCCCTGCAGCCACTTTCCATCATCGTTACCTGCAAGGGACGCCTCGATCATCTGAAGCAGTCCCTGCCGCGAATGGCGGCACAGACCGGTTGCGAGTGCATTGTCGTCGATTACGAATGCCCGGATGGTGCAGCACAGTGGGTCCGCGAAAGTCACCCGCACGTCAAAACAGTCGAAGTCCGGAACGTACCCAGGTTCAATGTGGCCCGGGCCCGCAATCTCGGTGCCAAAGCGGCTACACGCGAATGGCTGGCGTTTCTTGATGCCGATATCCTGATCGAACCAGGCTTCTCATCGACCCTTGCCGGACTGCTCGGCCACGGCCGGTACTTTCGCCCGGCGCCGCTGAGCCGCGGAACCTGCGGCAGCGTTGTCTGCCATCGTGGCGATTTCTTCGCGCTGGCAGGCTACGACGAAACACTCGAAGGCTACGGTGGAGAGGACAACGATCTGTATTTCCGCCTCAATCATTTCGGGCGTTCCCGCATGTCGTTCGATGCCGGGCTGCTGCGGTCGATTCCACACGATGACCATCTGCGTTCCGCGCATCACGAAATCGCCGGCATCGAACTCAACCGGCTGATCAACGCCTCCTACAACCATATCAAGTACGACCTGATGCGGGAGTCGGGACAAAACGTTCTGCCGGCCGAGACGCGACGTGCAATCTATGCCGAAGTAAAAATGACGCTGGTCGAAAACTGGCGGCGGGGAGAACGCGCGGGCCGCATCAACATCACGTTGCCGGTTCGGCATGTCATACCCGTACCCGGGGGCTGGGCGATACGGCGCCGGTGGACATTCGATATCGAACCGATCGTCGGACAGCCCGCCAACACCCAATGAGCCAAAGCCTTTCACTGATCACCACTTGCAAGGGTCGCCTGCATCATCTGCGGACAACACTGCCGCTGATGACGGTCCAGGCCGATGCGGAATGCATTGTCGTCGACTATGGCTGTCCGCAGGGAACAGGAGACTGGGTGGCGGCAAACTATCCCATGGTCAGGGTCGTCAAGGTCAATGACGATCCGACATTCAACCAATGCCGGGCCAGGAATCTGGGCGCCATCGCCGCGAGCACACCACTGTTTTGTTTCATCGACGCGGACATCTTGCTTGCACCCGAATTTTCATCCCGCATCAGCCGCGATTGCGCCGAGAAAACCTTTCTTCGGGCACGGCCCGTGACCATGGAAACCTGGGGAACCTTTGCCTGCCGACGCGAGGATTTCTGGCGTGTTGGCGGTTATGATGAAATCTACGAAGGGTGGGGCGCGTCGCCCGAAGACCTATACCTGAGACTTGCCGCCGATGGATGTTCAGGAAAGCATTTTCCCGGAAACCTCATTTCCAGCATTCCGCATGGCGATGATGAACGCACCGCTTATTACGACAACAAGGATCGCTGGTGGCAACACCGGATCAACTCCCTCTACCTGATCGCCAAGCTCGACGTGATGAAGCTGCTGGGAACGGAATTGTCTCAGGAGCAGAGAAAGGCGCTCTATGCCCAGGCCAACCGTGCAATCGATGCCGCCCGCGTCTCCGCACAAAATCGGGCGCATCTTGAAATAGACTTGGAAGATGCAACGACGCGCGCCATGAACCTTCTCATTCGCCTCGATCGCAAGCTCAGTTATTCGATCCGCTGGTCAAATCCGTCGCCGTAAAGCGCCATCCCCAACCGGCAACCCGCGACATGCCAGGCCATCAAACACCTGCCTCCCGACAGTCGGGCCGGGCGGTCCGGTTGTCGTGTCCAAACAGTGCCGGGTCCAGATTCCAGTCAGCGGGCAGGAAACCGGCAAGCTTCTCCGGTTGGTCGCGATCCAGATCGTATACGAGCAGTCGTCCGGGCCGGGACGCAAAGAAACCGAGAATCCGCGCATGATGCTCGTACCATTCACGTATCCAGTGGCGCCGCACGGCGGCTTCGTCGGGTAGCGCGAAAACTGATTGGTAGCGCGCTACCATTCCATGCCTGACTCGACTTTCGACCCAATCCGAGCAATTGCGCGTGTTGAGCACGTAGTAGGCATCAGGATGCCATCGGTAGAGAATGTCGATGGCTTTGTATGGCTCGATCAGAACCTGGTGCGTCAAATGAATCATGTCGGTGAAGGCCGTGATACCGGGATAGTCGAGGACGGGGTCCTCGCCTTGCCTCATGCGCGCATGGATGCGGACGGCAAGCTCGCCGCTCTGCCAATGAACCGACGGGATCCCGTTCCCGAGGAAAAAATTGTGCAGGCTCGACGTGCCGCACTTGTTGAATCCGATCTGGAAAACCCGCGTCTGCCGACTCACTTCAGCGCCTTCGCATTGCCACGAAGGGATACGCTAGCCGCCTCGCTTCCATTGCCATGCAGAACGGAACTGGCAATCGCGGCGGGCTTCGGCCGCCTCGCCGCCGTCGAACTGGCGCCAGAACGGCCAAGTGGGTTATGTCGAGTCATTGTTGTCAAGCACAGTGGTCAGGCCGGATTGTAGGAGATGGCATGCGGTAGCGGCAATGTACAATTGCCTGATGGTTGACAGTATTTGCAGCAGCGGCTCCTGGCCAGCGATCTCGATGCGCGTCTACTACGAAGACACCGACGCCGCAGGCATCGTCTATTACGCCAACTACCTGAGGTTCCTCGAGCGCGGGCGCACCGAGTTGCTGCGCACCCTCGGACATGACCAGAACGTCCTGATGAAAGAAGGCATCGCCTTCGCCGTGCGCTCGGTCAATGCCGAATTCCTCAAACCGGCCAGACTTGACGACCTGCTGACGGTTGAAACCACGATCGCCGCAATGGGCCGCGCGCAAGCGACATTTGCCCAGCGCATCCTGCGCGGCAGCGAACTGCTGCTTGATGCGAAAATACGCGTCGCCTGCATCGATCCGGCACGTGGCAAGCCGATGCCGATGCCGCTTACCATCCACGAACAGCTTTCAGCCCTGCCGGGACCTTCGCAATGAACGTGACCCAAGACCTTTCCATCATCGAACTCATCATCCACGCCAGCCTGGTGGTCAAGCTGGTGATGCTGCTGCTGACGCTGGTGTCGCTGACTTCGTGGTACTGGATCTTCCGCAAGGCCTTCGCGATACGCGACGCGCGCAGCAAGACCGACAGGTTCGAGCGCGATTTCTGGAGCGGCGGCGACCTCAACGAGCTCTACCAGAGTGCCGTCAATGACCGCCATCACAGCGGCGCGCTGGAGCGCATCTTCGAGGCCGGCTACCGCGAATTCAACAAGCTGCGCGGGCAGAAGATCATCGACCCGACCGCCGTGGTCGACGGCGCACGGCGCGCGATGCGGGCCACATACCAGCGCGAGATCGACGACCTCGAAGCGCACCTGGCCTTTCTCGCCTCGGTCGGCTCGGTCTCGCCCTATGTCGGCCTGTTCGGCACCGTGTGGGGCATCATGCACGCCTTCCGCGGACTGGCCAACATGAGTACCGCAACCCTCTCCGCTGTGGCCCCCGGCATTGCCGAGGCGCTGGTCGCCACCGCCATCGGCCTCTTCGCCGCGATACCCGCCGTGATCGCCTACAACCGCTTTGCCCATGACGTCGATCGCCTCGCCGTGCGCTTCGAGAGCTTCACGGAAGAGTTCTCCAACATCCTGCAGCGGCAGACGCGCTGAGCCATGGTTGCCACCCTCAATGCTCCGGTACAGATGCTGTGGGTCGGCGGACCGCTGTCGCCGCTGGAACGCCTGTCGCTCACGTCGTGGCTGGCGAACGGACACGAGGTCCATCTCTATACCTACGGCAAGCCGGCCAATTCGCCCAAGGGGCTGCGGATTTGTGATGCGGCGGAGATACTTCCGGCCCAAGCCGGCACGCAGAATTCCTCTGTCGGACTGGAGCCGATCCGATTTTCCGACATGTTCAGCTATGCGCTGCTCCACGCACATGGCGGCATCTGGGCGGACATTGACGTGGTGTGCCTGCGACCCCTGGATTTCGCCGCCGGGATGGAATATTTCTTCGCCTCCGAAATGCTTCCGTCGATGGCGGGCGACGGCGACAAGCTGCGCGTTCGCACTTCGGGCTGCGTGATGAAAGCGCCCGTCGGCAGCCCGCTGGTCAAGGACTGCCTCGACCAGGCCCGTCAATCCGCCGCTACCGGCGAGGGAGCGACCACCGGCCCGTTGCTGTTGCACAGCGCGGTGGAGAAGTTCCACATGACGGCCTCGCTGCTGAATCCCAACCTGTTCTGTCCGATACCGTTCTGGAACATGACCGCGCTGATCAGCGGCATGACCGTGCTGCCGCCGGAAAGTTACGGGGTACACCTGTGGAACGAGAGCTGGCGGCGCAACCTGTTCGACCGCAATGCGGACTACGATCCGCTGTCGCTCTATGAGCGGCTGAAGACCCACTACCTCGGCCGCAAGGGGCCGTCCCATGCGTAGCCGACGCCTCATGAATGAAATCAACGTCGTGCCTTACATCGACGTGATGCTGGTGCTGCTGGTGATTTTCATGGTCACCGCGCCCATGATCCAGACCGGCAGCGTCGATCTGCCGACCGTTGGCAAGAGCAGCCAGCCGCCGGTGGCGCCGCTGGAAGTCATCATCAAGGCGGACAGTTCGCTGGCGCTGCGCGACCGCGCCACGGGCGGTGCGGAACAGGTCGTGACGCGCGCCGATCTCGCCGGTCGGATCAAGGAAGCGCAGGCGGCCAATCCACAACAGGCGGTGCTGATCGCCGGCGATCGCAGTGTGAGATACGAAGTCGTGCTGGGCGTGATGGACGAGTTGCAACGACAGCAGGTCGCCAGGATCGGACTTCTGGTGCAACCGGCGGCTTCAGGCAGGTGAGCACGGATTCGCCCATCCTGCCGCCGGCAAACCGGGCCGGCAAGCGCATTTCCATCGCGCTCGCCATCGCCGTGCATCTGGTGCTGGCCGCCTTCCTGTTTTACGGCGTACGCTGGCAGACCAAGGCAACCGACGTGGTCGAAGTCGAGCTGGTGCGCGCCGTACCCGCAGTCGTAACCCCACCGGTCGCCGTAACGCCAGCGCCGACTCTTGAGCCGCCACCGCCATCGAAGCCCGAACCCGCACCGCCGCGAAAGCCGGACATCGTCATCAAGGAGAAGGAAAAGCCGAAGCCACCGCCGAAGCCGGAGCCCAAACCCGAGCCGAAGCCGCGCGTCGATCCCTTCCAGGAACAACTCAAACACGAGGCCGAGCAACTGACCCAGCGCAAGCAGGCCGAGAGCGCTGCGCGGGAGCTGGCGCAACTGAAAACGGCGCAGGCCGGCGCGGCCCGCAACAAAGCCGTCGCCGATTACCTCGGACGGATCCGCGGAAAGATCCGCGGCAATATAGTGCTGCCACCGGAAATCAAGGGGAATCCGGAGGCCATTTTCGAGGTGACGCAACTGCCCAGCGGCGAAGTCATCAGCGTCAAGGTGAAGAAATCCTCCGGAAATCCCGCGCTTGATGCCGCCGTTGAACGCGCCATCCTGAAGTCCAGCCCTTTGCCAAAGCCCGAGCAGAGCGATGTTTTTGACCGTTTGCTACACATCCCCTACCGACCCATAGGGGACTAGACCGCTATAATCCGATCCATGAAAATCAATGCGTTGCTTGTCGCCGCCGGCTTGGCATCGGTGTCGTTCCTGGCCGATGCACAACTCACGGTCGAAATTACCGGCGCCGGCGCCAACCGCCTGCCGGTCGCCATTGCCGAATTCACCGGCGAACGCATCGTTGCCCAGGCACTGACTTCGGTGGTACGGGCCGATCTGGAACGCAGCGGCCTGTTCCGCCTGATCGACGCCGGGGCGCCGCTGGCCGACAGCGCCACGCCGCCTTTCGACGACCTCAAGACGCGTGGTGCCGACGCAGTAGTCGGCGGTAGCGTGGCCACCGGAAGCGACGGCCGCTATGAAACCCGCGTTCGCCTGTCCGACGTGCCCAGGCAGGCATCCTTGGGAAACCCGGCCTACCTGCATACGGGCACCCAGTTGCGGGCAACCGCCCATCGCATCGCCGACTTCGTCTACGAAAAGCTCACCGGCGAGCCGGGCGTGTTCTCGACGCGGATCGCCTACGTGGTGAAGAGCACAGGTCGCTTCGAGCTCAAGATCGCCGACGCCGACGGCAGCAACGATCAGGCGGCACTGGCCTCGCGCGAGCCGATCATCTCGCCAGCCTGGTCACCCGACGGCGGCAAGCTGGCCTATGTTTCGTTCGAGGCGAAGAAGCCGATCGTCTATGTGCATGACCTCGCCAGCGGCCGCCGCCACGTCGCCGCAAATTTCAAGGGCTCGAATTCGGCACCGGCCTGGTCGCCCGACGGCAAGCGGCTGGCGGTGGTGCTGACCAAGGACGGCTCGTCGCAGCTCTACGTCGTCAATGCCGACGGCAGCGGCGCCACGCGCATCGCCACGTCATCGGGCATCGACACCGAGCCGCGCTGGGGGCCGGACGGCCAATTCATCTACTTCACCTCCGATCGCGGCGGCAGCCCGCAGATCTACCGCATCGCCAACTCGGGAGGCAATGCCGAGCGCGTCACCTTCGAGGGCAGCTACAACGTCACCCCGCGTCCGTCGCCGGACGGCAAGAGCCTGGCCTTCATCGCCCGCAACGGCGGCCGCTTCCAGTTGACGCTGATGGACCTCGCGACCAAGCAGACCCAGATCCTCACCGACTCGGCCAAGGATGAATC
>JAIOPW010000502.1 GCA_021413665.1 Rhodocyclales bacterium
GAGCCGTGTTCGCCGACCAGGGTGTCGTAGCCTTCGGTCAGTTCCAGGATGAATTCGTGCGCGCCGGCGAGCTTCGCGGCGGCCATCACGGCCTCGATCGGCAGGCCGGGGTCGGTGAGCGCGATGTTGTCGCGGATGCTGCGGTTGAACAGCATGTTCTCCTGCAATACCACGCCGATCTGTCTGCGCAGGCTGGAACTGTCGGCCATCGCCAGATCGATGCCGTCGACCAGCACGCGGCCGCGCTCGGGCAGGTAGAGCCGCTGCGCCAGCTTGGTCAGCGTGCTCTTGCCCGAGCCCGAGCGGCCGACGATGCCGATCACCTCGCCGGGCTCGATGGTCAGATCGATGCCGCGCAGCACTTCCGGCGCATCGGGCCGGTAGCGGAAGGCCACCTGGTCAAATTCAATCCTGCCGGCCAGCGGCGGCAATGTGCTGCCGGCCCGGCCGCCCTGCCCGGCCGATTTGCCGAGCTCGGTGCGGGTGTTGAGGATGTCGCCCAGGCGCTGCACCGAGATGCCCGTCTGCTGGAAGTCGGTCCAGAGTTGTGCCAGGCGCATGACCGGGGTGGCGACCCGGCCGGCGAGCATGTTGAAAGCGATCAACTGGCCGATGCTGAGGCTGCCTTCGATCACCAGCCGTGCGCCCAGCCACATGGTGACGACGGTGACCAGCTTGCCGATCAGATTGACGCCTTCGTGCGCCAGGGTGCCCAGGGTTGCGGTGCGAAAGCCGGCGGCGACATAGGCGGCGACCTGGTTGTCCCAGCGGCGGATCATCTGCGGCTCGACGGCCATGGCCTTGACGGTGTCGATGCCGTTGATGGTTTCGACCAGGAAGGCCTGGTTCTCGGCGCCGCGATTGAACTTCTCGTGCAGCCGGGCGCGCAGCAGCGGCGTGATACCGACCGAGATGAGGACATAACAAGGCAGCGAGATCAACACGACCAGCGTCAGCCAGCCGCTATAGACCAGCATGACGCCGATGAAGACAACCGAGAACAGCAGGTCCAGCACCAGGGTGATGGCGTTGCCGGTGAGGAACTGGCGGATGTTCTCCAGCTCGCGCACGCGCGCCACGGTGTCGCCGACGCGCCGCGCCTGGAAGTAGGCCAGCGGCAGGTTCAACAGATGGCGGAACAGCCGCGCGCCGAGTTCGACGTCGATGCGGCTGGTGGTGTGGGCGAAGACATAGCTGCGAATGCCGGAGAGCGCCACCTCGAACAGCATGACGATCAGGAGGCCGATGGCGATGACGTCGAGCGTGGTCATGCCGCGATGGACCAGCACCTTGTCCATCACCACCTGAAAGAACAGCGGCGTGACCAAGGCGAAGAGTTGCAGGACGAAGGAGACCAGCAGCACTTCGCCGAGCAGCTTGCGATACTTGACCACCGCCGGGATGAACCAGGTGAAGTCGAACTTGGCCAGTTCGCCGGCCAGGGACGCACGCGAGGTGAACAGGATCAGCTCGCCGCTCCAGCGGGCGGCGAACTCCGCCGTGGAGAACACTTGCGGGCGCTCGGCGCACGGGTCCTGGATCAGCACTTGCTCGGCATCGACACGCGCTAGGATGAAGAAGCGGCCCTCCGGATCGATGGCAAGCGCCGGCAAAGGGGTTTGCGGCAGGCGTGAAACATCGGTGCTCACCTGCCGCGCCTTGAGGCCAAGCTGTTTTGCGGCAAGCAGAAGCTGCGGCACCGTCAGGGGCTTGCCCGACTCGCGGAAATCGTGCGCGATCTGCGCAGCATCGGCGGCAATGTTGTGGAAGCGGGCGAGCATCACCAGGCCGATGACACCGGTGTCCCGCACAGGGACGTCCCGCGAGGCGCCCCCCAAGGGAACTTCCTTCGGGGCGGCGGGCTCGGGCGGGGGGCTTGCCGACGAATCCGTGTTGTCGGGATCGGCAACCAAGGTCATTGGCGGTTCATTCATCGGGGTGTCGAAACCGCTGCGGATATCCATAAACCGGGCCGGGGCATCACCATAGCATCGACAAAATATGCAGTGCAAGTGACGAAAAGCCCCAGTGGCAGGACTTCTATGGCGGAAGTGATAGGCCGTCGAAATCCGTTTCGAGGCAGGGCGCGGCGTTGCCGCCACAAGCCGATTCGGGAAATATATTTTGCGTTGGCAACAGTCGTTGAAGGCTCGAAGAAAGCCGACGCACATCGAAAGATCGCGCAGATAACCGGTTTGCGAATGCGTGGTCGCCGTCGGGAACTGGAGTGAGAATTGGGGGGATACCCGGACATTGCTGGACGCATGCCCGCACTTGAAGCTGTGGTTCAATGCTGGTCTATGCGAGTTCTTCG
>JAIOPW010000007.1 GCA_021413665.1 Rhodocyclales bacterium
CCTGTTCGCCAAGGTCGAAGGCACGGTGCAGTTTGCCGTCAAGGGCGCGGCCAAGCGTCGCGTCGTCAGCATCGTTCCGGCGGCAGCCTAAGTCTCATCCTTCCGCGACGAAAGCCCTATCGTCGAGATAGGGCTTTCGCGTTTTTGGCCTCGGGAAATCCATGAAATTCTTTGACGAAGCGCGCATCGAAGTTCTCGCCGGCGACGGCGGCAACGGCGCCGTTTCGTTTCGTCGCGAGAAATACATTCCGCTGGGCGGCCCGGACGGTGGCGATGGCGGCAAGGGTGCGAGCATCTGGGCGATTGCCGACCGCAACCTCAACACCCTGATCGACTTCCGCTACACCCGCGTCTTTCGCGGCCAGAAGGGCGAAAACGGCCACGGCTCGGACCGCTACGGCAAGGGCGGGGAAGACCTGGAAATGCGCATGCCGGTGGGTACCGTGATCACCGACAGTGAAACCGGCGAAGTAATCGCCGACCTCGACACCGACGGCAAGCGCTGGCTGATCGCCAAGGGCGGCATCGGCGGCCTGGGCAATTCGCACTTCAAATCCAGCACCAATCGCGCGCCGCGCCAGAACACGCCGGGCCAGGAAGGCGAAAAGCGCGAACTGAAGCTGGAACTCAAGGTGCTGGCCGACGTCGGCCTGCTGGGCCTGCCCAATGCCGGTAAGTCCACCTTCATCCGCGCCGTATCGGCCGCCAAACCCAAGGTGGCCGACTATCCCTTCACCACGCTGCATCCGAACCTCGGCGTGGTGCGCGTCGACGACAACCGCAGCTTCGTCATTGCCGACATTCCCGGCCTGATCGAAGGTGCGGCGGAAGGCGCCGGCCTCGGCCACCGCTTCCTCAAGCATTTGCAGCGCACCGGGCTGCTGCTGCATCTCGTCGACATTTCGCCCTTCGATCCGGACGCCGATCCGGCCAGGGACGCCAAGGCCATCCTCAAGCAACTCAAGAAGTACGACGAGGCCCTGCACAAGAAGCCGCGCTGGCTGCTGATCAACAAGATCGACCTGGTGCCGGAAGCGGAACGCGAGGCACGTGTCGCCGCGCTGGTGAAGAGCTACAAGCCGAAGAAACATTTCGTCATTTCCGCCATCTCGGGCGCCGGCACCCGCGAGGTTTGCTACGCGGTGATGGACCATCTTGAACAACTGCGGATTGCCCATGCGAACGCAGATAGCTGAAGCCAGGCGCCTCGTCGTCAAGGTCGGCAGCGCGCTGGTCACCAACAACGGCGAGGGCCTCGACCATGCCTTCATCGCCGACTGTGCGCGCCAGATCGCCGCGCTGCACGCCGAAGGGCGCCAGGTACTGCTGGTCTCGTCCGGCGCAATTGCGGCCGGCATGCAACGCCTGGGCTGGAGCGCAAGGCCGCACGCCATGCACGAACTGCAGGCCGCCGCCGCCGTGGGCCAGATGGGCCTGGCGCAAGCCTATGAAACCACCTTCCTCGACCACGGACTGAAAGCCGCGCAGATCCTGCTGACCCACGAGGACCTGGCCGACCGCACCCGTTACCTCAACGCCCGCTCGACCCTGCACACCCTGCTCGAGCTCGACGTCGTGCCGATCATCAACGAGAACGACACGGTCGTCACCGACGAAATCAAGTTCGGCGACAACGACACCCTGGGTGCGCTGGTCGCCAACCTGGTCGAGGCCGAGGCGCTGGTCATCCTCACCGACCAGAAGGGCCTTTACAGCGCCGACCCGCGTCTGGACCCCGCCGCCACGCTGATCAGCGAGGGCCGCGCCGACGACCGCCGCTATGAAGCCATGGCCGGCGGCGCCGGTTCGGGCATCAGCAAGGGCGGCATGATAACCAAGATTCGCGCCGCCCGACGCGCGGCCAAGAGTGGCGCCCACACCCTGATCATCAGCGGCCGCGAACCGGATTCGCTGTTGGCCGCCGCGCGTGGCGATGCCGTCGGCACCCTGCTTTACGCCGTCGAAACGCCGCTGGCGGCACGCAAGCAATGGCTGGCCGACCACCTGCAACTGGCCGGCGCATTGACGCTCGATGCCGGTGCGGTGCAGGCGCTGGCCGGGGGCCGCAGCCTGCTGGCGGTCGGCGTGGCAAGCGTCGAGGGCGACTTCGAGCGTGGCGCGGCGGTCGCCTGCCGCGCCCCCGACGGGCGCGAAATCGCCCGTGGCCTGATCAACTATTCAAGCTCCGAGGCCCGCCGCATTGCCGGCCACGGCACGCAGGACATCGAAGCCCTGCTCGGCTATATCGACAGCGCCGAACTGATCCACCGGGATAATCTGGTTCTGCTCTGAGGGCGGAAAACCGGGGAAAACCGGGGACAGACCACGGTTTCTGATTCAATCCCCGAACAAATCACCCGACCCTGGCGGCACCACCTTCCGCGGTCGCCCTGATTTGCCCGGCAGCACCCGCCGACCCAGGGTAGCGGCCGCTGCCGCTGCGAAACGCTCGCTGCCCAGCGCAAAATTTCCGTTTGTCGCCCGCCGAATCTGATCTATCAGGCCCGGTTCCAGTGCGTAGCGGAACAACTCTCGATAGGCCGCTTGCCGTGTCACTGCGTCGAGCCCAAGCGCCTCGTAGAGCGAATGCGGCCGGATCAGCGCGTTGTCCTCGCCCTGCCCGTTGGCCCGGTAGCTCGACCAGCGGTAGTCAGCGGGATGTTCCACCATTTCCGCGCGCACCGGATTCAGTTCGATATAGCGCTGGCAAGCCAGCAGATAGGCTTCTTCCTCTATCGGACACGAGCGGAAACGCCCTTCCCACAACGTACCGCTGCGCCGATATACGCGATTCACATACTGAACGTAACGCTGCCCCAGCGCCTTCATCAGCGCCCCCGGAGCTTCCGCACGATCGGCCGATACCAGCAGATGAACATGATTGGTCATCAGTACATAAGCATGGACGTGGCAGCCGGTCTTGCCGGCATGCTCGGCCAGCCAGTCGAGATAGAAACGGTAGTCCTCGTCGGCAAGGAAGCAGGCCTGGCGGTTATTGCCGCGCTGAATCAGATGGAAGGGAACGCCTGGCAAAGCAAGGCGCGCACGGCGCGGCATGGGAGACTCGGACCAAGGAAGACGGAACGCAGACTAGCAGAAAACCGTGGTCTGTCCCCGATTACTCCCCGATTACTCGCCCGATTACTCGGAAAACCTCAAGGCTCGCGTCGGCTCGCAGAATCCCGCAGTTCGTCGCCGGCAGGTGTGGTTTTGTGCCGAGGCGGCACGCATCACGCACTGAAAGTCGGCGACGGCGGAACGGCGCGATATGGGGTGCTCCGACGGATGAAGAAAGAACACAGGCCGTCAGAAAACCGTGGTCTGTCCCCTATTACTCTCTGGTCTGTCCCCTATTACTGCTATTACTCGCCTTGCCACTCTTACTCGCTATTACTCGATGCCGGGCACAAAAAAACGGCCACCCGAAGGTGGCCGTTTCTGGCCATGGCCCCTCGTCACATCAGAAGGCGTGGCGTACCGCAAGCTGGAAGGTGCGCGGATCAGTGCCGGCCGCCAGGCCGGTTCCGTTTCCGCCGGCGATGTTGACCGAGGTTTCACGGAAGTCGTAAGCGGCATTGGCGCCG
>JAIOPW010000478.1 GCA_021413665.1 Rhodocyclales bacterium
GAGCTTGGCGTAAAGAATGCCGTGCTTTTCCAGTTCAAGCTCGATCAGGCCCAGCATCGAGGTGAATTGCGAGAACAGCAGCACCTTGCGGCCTTCGTCGAGCAACTCGACGAGCATTTCCATCAAGGTCGCCAGCTTGGCCGAATGGGCGTGGCCCTTTTTCACCAAGGCTTCGGCCGCCGGCAGCTTGACCAGGCGCGGATCGCAGCAGATCTGCCGCAGTTTCAGCAGTGCATCGAAGATCATGATCTGGCTGCGGCCCACGCCCTGCTCGGTCAGCACCAGGCGCAGCTTGCGGTCGAAGGCGACGCGCAGGGATTCGTAGAGGTCGCGCTGGCCGCCCTCGATTTCCACCCAGCGCACCATCTCGGTACGCGGCGGCAGATCCTTCAGCACCTGCTCCTTGGTCCGCCGCAGCAGGAAGGGCCGCACGCGCTCCGACAGGCTGACGCGCATGTCCTCGTCGCCCAGTTTTTCGATGGGAGTGCGGTACACATGGGTAAAGCGCTTGGCGGTGCCGAGCAGGCCGGGCATCAGGAAATCGAACTGCGCCCAGAGCTCGCCCAGGTGGTTTTCCAGCGGCGTGCCGGTCAGCGACAGGCGATGCCGTGCCTTGAGTTTGCGCGCCACCTGGTGCGACTGCGCCTTGGGATTCTTGATGAACTGGGCCTCGTCCATCACCAGCAGGTGCCAGTCGTGTGCCAGCAGGGTCTCGCGGTCGCGCACCAGCAGCGGATAGGTGGTCAGCACCAGGTCGGCCCCGGCGATGTCGCCGAACAGCTCGGCGCGATCCTTGCCATGCAGGATCAGCACCTTGAGACCGGGGGTGAATTGCGCCGCTTCGTCGCGCCAGTTGGCCATCAGGCTGGTGGTGGCGACCACCAGGCTGGGCCGGTCGGCGCGTCCCGAAGCCTTTTCCAGGTGCAGGTGGGCGAGGGTCTGCACCGTCTTCCCCAGACCCATGTCGTCGGCGAGGATGCCGGCAAGGCCGTATTCGCGCAGGAACTGAAGCCAGTCGAGGCCGATCTGCTGATAGGGGCGCAGCGTTGCGGTGAAACCGGGTGCCGGCGGGTAATGCGCCATTCCGGAAAAATCGACAAGGCGCCGGCCCAGGGCGCGCAGTTCTTCGCCGCCGATCCAGTGTGTCGGCAGCTCGTCCAGCCCGGCCAGTACGGCGGCATTGTGGCGCGACAGGCGCGGTCGGTCTTCATCGAGGAATTCGAGCAGGGGCAGCAGCCAGGCCTTGAGGCGTCCCGCCGGCACCGGCAGGATGCGCCGCGTGTCCAGCGCCACCGGAAAAGTCTGGCTGTCTTCGAGGCCACGCACCACGCCGAGCAGGTCCGGCTGTTCGCGCAGCAGGCGCAGCAACGGCGGCACCAGGCTGAGGCGCTCGCCGGCCACGGTCACACCGAGGTCGAGATCGAACCAGTCGCTGCCGACGCCCTCTTCGACCGCGACGAACCAGTCCTCGGCCTGGGCGATGCAATATGGAAAGTCATCGGCGAACGTCACTGCAATCCCCTGCCGCTCCAGTTCCGGCACCCCTTCGTTGAGGAAGGCCAGCCAGCCCACGGCATCGTGCTGCTGCGGCATCAGGCCGTCCTCGGTACCGTCCAGCCGCTGGTAGTTGCCGAGGCAGCGCTGCCAGTGCTCGAGCCCGGCGGCAGGCAGGACCTGCCGGATCTCCTGCTCGGCCTCCAGATCGCGCTGCAAGGTTTGCCAGCGTCCGCCCGTCCTCAGCCGCATCAAGGCCGAAGGCCGCTCGGTGCCGACCACGCTGATCCCCTGCGGATAGTCGAAATACAACACCGCCAGCGCCATCTCGTCGTGCAGGCGGCTCATCGTGACATGGCGGAAGCGCCCCTGGGTCAGCAACAGGCGCGCGACCGGCTTGCCCGCGTCCATCGCCTCCGGCGCATCCGGCAGCGGCAGTGCCAGTTTCCGTTCGTGCGCCAGCTGCGCCAGTTGCTGCCGCACCAGCGGCGCATCGGCCTCGTTCAGCGGCGGCGCCCGGAGCAATTGCTGCAGCAGGTGTGGCGACAGGTTCGATTGCAGCTCGCCGAC
>JAIOPW010000479.1 GCA_021413665.1 Rhodocyclales bacterium
GTTCGATACCATGCTCGCCGCTGACGGCGTTGCCGTTGTGATTCACGATGAAACCCTCGAGCGAACCACCTCGGGGCATGGCCGGGTAGCCGATACGAATTCCGCGCAACTTGCGCGGCTTGATGCCGGTGGACGCCATCATCCTGCGTTCGCCGTGGAGCCGCTGCCGACTCTCGACCGGGCTTTGTCGCTTTGCGCGGAGCTGGGCTTGTGGGCCAACGTTGAAATCAAGCCGTCTGCCGGGCAGGAGGCGGAGACCGGACGCGTGGTCGCCCACCGTTGTGCCGCGGCGAATGGTGCGCTGCTGCTGTCGTCGTTTTCCACGGTGGCCCTGTCTGCTGCCGGCGCGGAAGCGCCCCAATTGGCGCGTGCCCTGCTGGTCGAGGCGATTCCCGTGGATTGGCGGGATCGCTTGGCCGACGCGGGCGCGCGGGCACTGCATGCGTCGGCGCGCGCGCTGACAGGGGAGGCACTGCAGGCGGTTCGTGCCGGGGGAATTTCGCTGGCGTGTTACACCGTCAATCGCCGCGACGATGCGGAAAACCTGCTTGCCGGGGGCGTCTGTGCCGTATTTACCGATCGGCCTGACTTGTGGCTGCCTGAGGAAATGTAAGCCAGACTTACGCCCGCTTACATTTCACCTGTCAGCGCCACGTTGGCAGAGGCGTTATTCTGCGCATGGGGCTGTCCCATTCCAAACACGAGGAGCAACAAATGAAACGTACATCCACTCTGCTGGTCGCGGTTCTTGCCGCCTTCGCCTTGCCGGTTCTGGCGCAAACCAACACACCCAACATCGACCAGCGTCAGGCCAACCAGCAACAGCGCATCGATCAGGGCGTCAAGTCCGGCGAGTTGACCGGCAAGGAAGCGGCCCGCATGGAAAAGGGCCAGGCGCGTGTCCAGGCGATGGAAGACAAGGCCAAGGCCGACGGCAAGGTGACGCCGAAGGAACGGGCGCGCATCGAGAAGGCGCAGAACAAGGAAAGCCGCAAGATCAAGCACGAGAAGCATGACCGCCAGCACGATCGCAATCACGACGGCAAGAAGGATCGTCCGGT
>JAIOPW010000481.1 GCA_021413665.1 Rhodocyclales bacterium
GCGCCGATCTACGTTCGCCATGAGGTGGTACACAACCGCTACGTGGTCGACGGCCTCAAGGCCAAGGGCGCCATCTTCGTCGAGGAACTGGCCGAGGTGCCCGATGGCGCGACGGTAATCTTCAGCGCCCACGGCGTACCGCAATCGGTGCGCCGCGAGGCCGATGCCCGTGGCCTGCGGGTGTTCGACGCCACCTGCCCGCTGGTGACCAAGGTGCATCTGGAGGTGTCGCGCCTGCACAAGCAGGGCTACGAGATCGTGATGATCGGGCACAAGGGCCACCCCGAGGTCGAGGGCACCATGGGCCAGGCCACGGGGCCGATGTACCTGGTGGAGAACATCGACGATGTTGCGCAGTTGAGAGTCGGCGCCGGCAATGCGGCGCCGCTGGCCTATGTGACGCAGACCACGCTCTCGGTCGACGATGCGCAGGTGGTCGTCGTCGCCTTGCGCCACCGGTTCCCCGGCATCGTCGGGCCGAAGAAGGATGACATCTGCTACGCCACGCAAAACCGGCAGGATGCCGTCAAGGCCATGGGCGGCAAGGTGGACGTGGTGATCGTGGTCGGCTCGAAGAACAGTTCCAATTCCAACCGGCTGCGCGAAGTCGCCGAAAACGACGGCGTGCCGGCCTACCTGGTCGATGGCGCGGAGCAGATCGACCCGCAGTGGCTGCGGGGGCGCCGGCACATCGGCCTGACCGCCGGCGCCTCGGCACCGGAGGTGCTGGTCGAGGGTGTGATAAGTCGCTGCAAGGAATTGGGTGCGGGAAGCGTGGCGGTGCTGCCCGGCGCCGCCGAGGATGTCAATTTTCCGCTGCCAAAAGCCCTCGCCGACCGCTAGCGTTCGAGGAGCGCCGCCAATCAGTGGGGATAGGCCGGGGGCGCGAACGCGCTGCCGGCGTACCAGACCTGCTGGCCCTGCGGGCCGGGGCCGAAGGTGACCTCCATGAACAGATAACTGCGTACCGCCATCGGACCGACAAAGCCCGGTGCGAAGCGGCCCTTGCGCAGGACTTCGACGGCGGCGTGATCGAAAAATCCCTGTGGGACAGCCGCCACGACACGCATTTCCTCGACCCGCCCTTTTTCGTCGAGATGGATGCGCACCCTTACCCGTCCGCC
>JAIOPW010000480.1 GCA_021413665.1 Rhodocyclales bacterium
CGGATCATGCGTTTCGCCACCCCGCCGTGGGTCAGGAAATTGCCGGCGAGGATGAAGAACGGGATGGCCATGATCTCGAACTTCTCGATCCCGGTGAACAGCTTCAACGCCACCGACTCCAGCGGAACCTGCGTGAACAGGAACAAGAAACTGAGTACGGTCAGTCCGAGCGAAATCGAAATCGGCATACCTGTCAGCATCAGGGCCAGCAGCAGAACAAAGATTATGGCGGCGTTCATTTCGGTTCGCCTCCAAGATTGTTCTTGCGGCGGTCGGGATCGACAGGCGCGTCCTGCTTGCGACGGTTGTCGCCGATCATCGTATGCGTAAGGTCGTGCATGTGCAGGTTGTCATCCAGCGCATATACGTCGATATCAGGCTGCGGTGCCGCATCCTCAAGGCCGTCGACGTGACCATGGTCATGGTGAGGCAGTTCGCCGGTCCTGAGGAAGCCGACCAGTACCTGTAGAAAGCGGAAGCACATCAGGCTGCTGCCCAGCGGAATCGCCGAGTACACTATCCATGTCGGCCACTCGAGATCGGGTGTCGTTGGACCTTCGGGAATGTCCCCGACCGGCATGCCTGCCATCGTCATGAATGCGTAGTGCGCTCCGTTCTCCCACACGAAGTGAGCACCCAGTGTCCCCACGATTCCGGTAAAGGTCGCGCCGGCAAGCAGGCCGAAGACGATGAACTTGCCTCGCATTCCGTCGTCGAGTCGATTGATCAACACATCGACTCCGACGTGAATGCCGGTACGCACCCCATAGGCGGCACCGAATTTGGCCATCCAGACAAACATGATAATGGTCAGTTCTTGCGCCCAACTGAAACTCAGGGACAGCAGCCAGTCCTGTAGACCGGGAATGTTTGCACTGGCTGCATAGCGGTGGACGACCGCAACGAAAATGATCAACGTCGCGACGCCCATGAGGAAGGTAATCAACCATTCCTCGAGATGATCAAGAAACTTCATGAACGGCACTCCCCCGCATTGGCGGCCTGTCTTCCAGACTGGATTGTGTGAGATACCACCGCCGACGCGCTAAGGCGCCAGCGGCGTGCTGCCGAAAGGACTTACAGCTTGTTGGGATCGAAGCCGGTTTCTTTGTAGATCGACTGCAGCAGATCCTTGCCGACACGGTCAGCCATTTTGCTGTGCACCGGCGCCATCGCCTTCTTGAATGCCAGTTTCTCTTCCTTGCTCGGGACATAGACAGTCGTCTTGCCGCTCTTCTTCACACCTTCCAGCGCCATGTCGTTCTCTTCCTGTGCAATCTTGTTGGCGTAGACGGTAGCTTCCTTCATGGCCTGCTCCAGTTGCCCGCGAACATCGGCCGGCAGGCCTTCCCAGAACTTCTTGTTGACGATCACGGCATAGCCGAGATAACCGTGATTGGTAAGGGTCAGGTGCTTCTGCACCTCGTGCATCTTCTGCGTGTACAGGTTGGAGATCGGATTCTCGGTGCCATCCACGACGCCTGTCTGCAAAGCCTGATACACCTCAGAGAAGGCCATCACCTGCGGCAAACCGCCGACCGAGCGAATCTGTTCTTCCAGCACTTTCGACGACTGGATGCGCAGCTTCTTGCCCTTGAGGTCGGCTGGCGTCTTGATCGGTGTATTGGCCGAAAAGGACTTGAAGCCGTTATCCCAGAAGGCCAGCCCCTTGATGCCCTTGGGTTCCAGCTTGGCCAGCATGGATGCACCAACAGGACCCTGCGTGATCTTGTGCAGATCGGCGGTATCGTCAAAAATGTACGGGAAATCGAAGGCCTCGAACTCCTTGACGCCGAGGGGGCCGAACTTCGCCAGCGACGGAGCCAGCATCTGCACGGCACCGAGTTGCAGCGCCTCCATCTCTTCCTTGTCCTTGTACAAGGCGCTATTGGCATAGACCTCGACCTTGGCCTTGCCCTTGGTCAGTTCCGCGGCCTTATTGGCGAAGAAAACCGATGCCTTGCCCTTGGGCGTATCGGCTGCGACCACATGGCTGAACTTGATCACAATCGGTGCCTGGGCCATGGCGATCACAGAGAATGTTGCAACAGCAAGGCCGACGAATACGGTGCGAATCTTCATTTCTGCTCCTCCGATATGTTGTTGTGTGCGCTAGGCTACCACTCAGTACCCTGCGGTGTGGCGAATTTTCCCCCATTCCTCCGGCCCTGACCATTGTGGATATCCGCAAACTACGGCCGGGAGGCATCAGGCGCGCTAACATTCCACCATGGAAACGTCACCGCCACCAACCTCCGCAGAGCGCGTCAGTCGCTGGCGCTGGCTGTGGATATTGCCGCGACTGGCATTTATCCTGTTCGTCGGCGGCGTGGCGTTGCTGCTGTGGATGTCTGATCGCGCCGATAAGGAGGAGAGGCGCGCCACGCTAATCAGCGACATACTGTGGCTTGAGCAGAATCTCCGCTTTCATCTAACGCGCAACGAGGAAGTTCTCGGACGAATTGACGCCGCCCATACGGTCAGCGCAGCGGCATTCGAGTCTTTCGCCCGTACCGTGTTTGGCTTCGAAAGCGGGCTGCGGCAACTGATCTGGCTCGGGGCCGACGGTGCCGTTCGGCAAGCTCACCCGATCACGATGGATCCAAGTCTGGTGGGTGACGCTGGAGAAGCCGTTCCCTCCCGACAGAGTTTCCGCCTGGCTCGCTCACTCGGGAAGCCGGTCTACAGCAGAGCCTATCCGTATTTCACGAATGACTGGCAGTTCGAAGTCCACGTTCCGGTATCAAGGGAGGGCAGCGTCGTTGGTGTCGCCATAGGCGTCTACCGGATCCGGGATCTTCTCGGCGACAGCGTGCCGTGGTGGCTTGCGGAGCGCTATCGAATCAGCGTCATCGGAGATTCCGGAAAGGTGTTGGGGACGCGCTCAAAAGTCGAATCCGCAGTTACCGAAGACGGCTACCAGGTCGGCTTCGATCCACCCGGGTGGGGCCTGGCGCTGCATGCTGTGCCTTACCATGCGCCTCGACCACTGGCCAGCGTCCTGTTGTCGGTTAGCCTTGTGATACTGGCGATGATTGTGCTCTGGAGCCTCTGGGTTCTGCGCCGCCACGTCTTGCGTCGTCAGCTCGCGGAAGAACAACTGCGGCAGGAGCACGCCTTTCGCAAGGCGATGGAGGATTCGCTCGACACGGGTATGCGCGCTCGAAATCTGGATGGAGAAATCATCTATGTGAACCCCGCGTTCTGTCGCATGGTGGGGTGGTCCGCTATGGAACTGATCGGCAGACGTCCGCCAATGCAGTACTGGGCAGAAGACTATCTCGACGAAACTCGCGACATTCATGATCGCATCCTCGCGGGCCAAGGGCCCGAGGAAGGTTTCGAACTAAAGCTAAAACATCGTAATGGCAGCGTCATCGATGTGCTGATCCACGAAGCACCGCTGATTGACGCGCACGGCCAGCAATCTGGATGGATGGGGTCGATGGTCGACATTACCGAGCGGAAGCTGGCTGAACAACGGGTACGGCAACAACAGGACCGCCTGCAATCTACAGCGCGACTTGTCGCCATGGGTGAAATGGCATCAAGCATTGCGCATGAACTGAACCAGCCGCTGGCAGCCATTTCGAGCTATTGCACCGGAGCGGCAAACCTGCTGCGCCACCAAACTCCGGCGACCGCGGTACTGCCGGCACTGGACAAGGCAGTCGAGCAGGCGCGCCGAGCGGCGCAAGTCATCCGACGCATTTATAGCCTGGCCCGCCCGAGCGAAAGTCGCTTCGAAAAGGTCGGCCTTGGCGAGCGCCTGGATGCCGCACTGGCATTGATGGAAGCGGACATTCGTCAGAATGGTATCCGTATTTCGCTTGAACTCTCACGCCAAGCGGAGGTCGATGGCGATCCTGTGTTGCTTGAGCAGGCTCTCTTCAATCTACTTCGCAATGCGATCGAATCAATGCGCGAGACCGCGCCTGATCAGCGACAAATTACCATTGCACTCACGTGTGCGGAAGGCTACGCCAGCCTGACGATCGCAGACCGTGGCTGCGGAATTGAGGCCAGCGTTGCCGCGCAACTGTTTGATCCGCTGTTCACCACCAAACCTGAAGGCATGGGCATGGGTCTGGCAATCTGCCGTTCGGTAGTGGAAAATCACCGCGGTCGCCTCTCATTTGAGGCCAACCCCGAAGGGGGAACGGTGTTCCGCATTCTGCTGCCCATGATCCCCCAATGAACGGTGCCATCACACACATAGTCGACGACGACCCGGCGGTGCGTGACGCGTTGCAGTGGCTATTGCAATCACGCGGCGTTCCATCGCGAGCATGGGAATCAGCCGAAAGCTTTCTTGCGGTCGCCAGTCACGATCTCTGCGGCTGCCTTCTGCTTGACGTGCGGATGCCAGGTATGAGCGGTATTGAGCTGTTTGACCGGCTGGAGGCACTGCAATGTCGTCTACCGGTTATATTTCTGACAGGCCACGGCGACGTTCCGATGGCGGTTCAAGCTCTGAAGGACGGCGCCTTCGATTTTGTTGAAAAGCCGTATGACGACAATGCCCTGGTGGACAAGGTTCTGGCAGCCACCGCTCGCGATGCAAAACGCAGCGCGCGGGAGGAATCGATCCTGTCGGTGAGACAGCGACTTGCATCGTTGACTCAGCGAGAGCAGGAGGTAATGCGGCGGATTCTGGCGGGCAAGCTGAACAAGGTGATCGCGGATGAACTCAGTATTGCGATGCGCACCGTCGAGGTGCATCGCTCCCATGTTTTTGAGAAGATGCAAGTCCGCTCAGCGGTCGAACTGTCGCAGATGCTCGCTCTGCTTGGGGATGGGCGAGAAGACTAATAGTCCGGTTTCGTGAACAAGAGCATCCCTGTCTCGCACCATAGGGAATATCCCGCCAGATCAATTCGCGGACGCCTGTCGGTACCCGCAGTCCGCAACTGCCGCACGAATTCATTAAGACGACGCTCGTCCGGTGGCTGAACCCGATGCCAGGTGATCATTGCCCGCAGTAGGTTTCTGGCCCGGGCGTCGGACAACTCCCGAAACAAATCCAGCGGTAGCGGAAATTCGGGCGCGCCACCGCGAAGATCCAGAACCGCGAGCTCGTCCAGCAACGAGTTGGCCTCGCTGAATCGGGATGCCGCAGCGGCGAGTTGCTCCCCTGCCCCGGGGAACCGGGAAGAAATGGCGGGGAGAATCTCGCGCCGCAGGAAATTTCGCGTGTATCGGGTATCGCGGTTGCTTTCGTCCTCGATCCACCGTAACTGGTGAACCCGGGCGTAGCCCTCCAGAGCATTTCGCGAGAGGCCCAGCAGCGGACGCAACACGCGCCCGTGCAATTCCGGCATCGCAGCCGCGCCCCGTACGCCCGCGCCACGCAACAAGTTGTGCAGAACGGTTTCCGCCTGATCATCGGCATGATGGGCCAGCAGAATCCAGTCGGCGGGATGATCCGCCAGCGCCTTGTGGCGTACTCGCCTAGCCGAAGATTCAACACCTTCTCCAGTTTGATCGGGCACGGCCACTCTTAGCGCAGCAAACGGCACATCCAGTGCCTGGCAAACTCTGGCGCAGGAATCAGTCCACGCGTCGGCATTGTCGCTAAGCCCATGATGAACATGAAACGCTGACAGCTCTAGGGCAGCGCTCCCCGCCAAACCACTTGCCGCGTGCAGCAATACCGTGGAATCGAGTCCGCCGGAAAAGCCCACTACGACCGAGTCCCCCTCGTCTGTGTGGCGCGAAAAGCAGGCGGCAACCGCCTGCAGAACCGCCTCAGTGAATAGCTTGTTCCTTGAACCGGCCATAACTCATCAGACGCTCGAAGCGTCGCTCGATGAGCTCGCTTGAGGACAAGCCGGCAAGTTGCCTTAGGGCTTCCTGCAGGGCCTTCTTGACACTCTGGGCCACGGCACGATGATCGCGGTGAGCACCGCCAACTGGCTCATTGATGACGCGGTCGATCAATCCGAGAGATTTGAGTCGCGGTGCGGTAATGCCCATCGTCTCTGCCGCATCGCCGGCACGCTCTGCGCTTTTCCACAAGATTGACGCGCAGCCTTCCGGCGAAATAACCGAGTATGTCGAATACTGGAGCATGGCGACGACATCCGCAACGGCAATTGCCAGCGCGCCACCAGAGCCTCCTTCACCAATCACCGTAGCAATCAGTGGCACCTCCAGTTCCGTCATGACGGCCAGATTACGGCCAATCGCCTCTGACTGACCTCGTTCCTCCGCATCAATGCCGGGATAAGCTCCAGGAGTATCAATAAATGTAAAAACCGGCAGTCCAAATTTCTCGGCCAGTCGCATCAGACGCAAGGCTTTCCGATAGCCTTCCGGACGGGGCATGCCGAAATTCCGATGTATCTTTTCCTTCGTATCCCGTCCCTTCTGGTGGCCAATCACCATGCAGGACTGGCCATTAAATCGCGCCAAACCACCAACGATGGCGTGATCATCGGCATAGTTGCGATCGCCGTGAAGTTCTTCGAAGTCGGTAAATACGAGCCCCAGATAGTCGAGCGTATATGGACGCTGGGGATGGCGGGCCACCAGGGCGCATTGCCAAGGAGTGAGTTTGGCGTAAATCTCCTTGGTCAAACTCTGACTTTTCGCGTCGAGACGGGAGATCTCCTCCGATATGTCGACGGCCGAATCATCCTGCACGAAGCGTAGCTGCTCGATCTTCGCTTCAAGTTCCGCGATCGGCTGTTCGAATTCCAGAAAGCTTGTTTTCATGGGAGCATTTTAGCAGTCAGAAGCCGCGAGGAGGTTCCCTGGGCAGGGTCGCTGCTGGAGCAAATCTCGATGGACGGAGTTTTCCGTACCCCAAAGCAAAAACCCTCCCCCGGTAATCCGGAGGAGGGTTGATGGGGGAGTCTGGCGTTGACCTACTTTCTCACACGGTGAAGTGCAATATCATCGGCGCGGTCTCGTTTCACGGTCCTGTTCGGGATGGGAAGGGGTGGG
>JAIOPW010000008.1 GCA_021413665.1 Rhodocyclales bacterium
GTCAATGACGCCGGGCGACAGATGGACATCCTCGCCGTCTCGGCATGGCTGCGCTATCTGGAGCTGTTCGACGAGCCGGTGCCCTTCCCGCCCAACGCCTACCAGGGCGGTTACGTGCGCGAGATGGCGGAGCAGATAAAGCAGGCCCACGGCGACCGCTACGTGCATCCGGCCGAAGCCGTGCTGGCTTGCCTGCCCGAAACCGACGATGCCGAGGCGCGACTCGACGGCGCGATCCTCGCCGGCAAGGACCTGCTGGGAGAGGATTGGGCCTATATCCACGGCCATGTGCTGAATGAGCAACTGACGGATTGCCGTGCCGACCTAGAGGAGTTCGGCGTCCATTTCGACGTCTGGTTCTCCGAGCGCAGCCTCTACGAAACCGGCATGGTGGCGCGCGCCGTCGCGGCGCTGGAAAAGTCCGGCCACATCTATGTGCAGGACGGCGCCAAATGGTTCGCCTCGACCGCCTTCGGTGACGAGAAGGACCGCGTGGTCCAGCGCGACAACGGCATCTACACCTACTTCGCCTCCGACATCGCCTACCACCTGAACAAGTTCGAGCGTGGATTCGACAAGGTGATCGACGTCTGGGGCGCCGATCATCACGGCTACATTCCGCGTGTCAAGGGCGCGCTAAGCGCTTCCGGGGCGGAGGCAAAGCGGCTGGATGTGACCCTGGTGCAGTTCGTCAGCCTGTTCCGCGACGGACAGAAGGCCTCCATGTCCACCCGCTCCGGCGAGTACGTCACGCTGCGCCAGTTGCGCGAGGACGTCGGCAACGACGCCTGCCGTTTCTTCTACATGCTGCGCAAATGCGACCAGGCGCTGGATTTCGACCTTGACCTGGCGAAATCGGAGAGCAATGACAACCCGGTGTACTACGTTCAGTATGCCCACGCCCGGATCTGCTCGGTGCTGGCGCAGTGGGACGGCGATCAGGTCGCGTTGGCCGGTGCCGATCTCGCGCCGCTCCAGCATGAGCGCGAATTTGCCCTGTGCGCGCGGCTGGCGGAATTTCCCGAACTGATCCGGATCGCTGCGCGCGACTATGCGCCGCATGCACTGGCCTTCTACCTCAAGGATCTGGCCGGCGATTTTCATGGCTGGTACAACGCCGAGCGCGTGCTGGTCGACGATCCGGCCCTGCGCCAGGCGCGTCTGGCCCTGGCGCTGGCGACGCGGCAGGTGCTGCAAAACGGCCTTTCCCTGCTGGGTGTTTCGCAACCGGTGAGCATGTGACCATGGGTAAATTCGGTAAATTCAACCAGACGGGCGGCAAAGCCGCGCGCACGGCGACCAACTCGCGTGCGTCGCTGAACAAGAGCGGCGGCGGCACGCTGCTCGGCATTTTCATCGGCCTCGTAGTCGGCGTCCTGATTGCCTTCGGCGTGGTCTGGTACCTGAACAAGTCGCCGCTGCCGTTCCTGAACAAGTACGAAGGCGCACCCAAGGGCGAGAACGGCAAGTCGGCGCCGCCAGGCGCCGCCGCCACAGCGCAGCTCCCCGCCCCGCTGCCGGGCAAGCCGGGCGACAAGGCGACCGACCGGCGTTTCGAGTTCTATGGCTTGCTCGAAGGCAAGCAGCCGGCCGCAACCGGCACCGCCACACCGGCAGCGGCAGCCCCTGCGGCGCCTGTAGCAGCCGCAGTCGAAGCCAAGCCGGCGGCCGTGGAAATTTTCTTCCTTCAGGTCGGCGCTTTCCAGAAGGCGGCGGATGCCGACAACCTAAAGGCCAAGCTGGCGCTGACCGGGCTCGAAGCCGGCGTGCAGGAAGTCAGCATTCCCGAAAAGGGCACCATGCACCGGGTACGCGTCGGGCCCTTCCGGAGTGCCGAAGAAATGAACAAGGCGCGCGTCCTGCTGTCGCAAAACGGGGTACAGGGGACTGTCATCAAGCAGAAGGAATAGGAGGCGGCAATGCGGGGATTGACGCGGATTCTGGTGGCGGTTCTGGCGACGCTAAGCACCTGCTTTGCACTGGGCGCCAATGCAGCCGAACTGCAGGCGGGTCGCGATTTCCGCGTGATCAGTCCGCCGCTGATGGGCGAGCGGAACAAGATCGAAGTCACCGAATTTTTCTGGTACGGTTGCCCGCATTGTTTCGATTTCGAGCCGGTGTTGGCCGATTGGGTGAAGAAGCTGCCTGCCGATGTCAGTTTCCGCCGCGTGCCGGTGATATTCCCCAACAACAAATGGGCGCTTGGCGCCCGGCTCTACTACACGTTGGAGGCCATGAACCTGCTGGAAAAATTCCATAGCGACGTCTTCAATGCCATCCACGGCGAGCGCCTGCGCCTCGATGACGAAAAAGTTCTGTTCGAGTGGGTGGCGAGAAAGGGTATCGACGCGAAGCAGTTCAGCGAAACGTGGTCTTCATTCGGCGTGCAAAGCCACATGCAACAGGCACGGGGCACCGTGGTCGCCGCCGGCGTCACCGGCGTGCCGGCGGTGATGGTGCAAGGACGCTACCTGGCGCTGACACCGGGCAACTATGGCGAACTGCTGGCCAACATCGACGCTTTGGTCGCCCGCGTGCGGGCGGAGGCCGGCAAGAAATAGTGTCCGTAGCGCGCGTCTTCCTGACCGGCGCATCCAGTGGCATCGGTGAGGCGCTGGCGCGTCATTACGCTGCGACGGGTGCGACGCTCGGTTTGGCGGCGCGCCGCCAGGACCGACTTTCAGCCCTTGCCGCGTCCTTGCCCGGCACCCACGCGTGTTACCGGCTGGATGTTGCGGATGCCGCCTCTTTGCAGGCGGCAGCGGCAGACTTCATCGCCCGCTTTGGCTGTCCGGACATCGTCATCGCCAATGCCGGCGTATCGGTCGGCACGCTCGCCGACCGGGCCGATGACCTGGCCGCGTTCAATCGCGTATTCCAGACCAACGTCATAGGCATGGCACAAACCTTTCAACCCTTCATCGCAGCCATGAAGGCGCAAGGCGGCGGCCGCCTCGTCGGTATCGCCTCGGTGGCGGGCATCCGCGGCCTGCCCGGCGCCGGCGCCTACTCGGCGTCGAAGGCAGCGGCCATCGCTTACCTGGAAGCCCTGCGGGTCGAACTGCGCGGTAGCGGGGTCAAGGTGGTCACCATCGCGCCGGGCTACATAGCGACGCCGATGACAGCGCTCAACCGCTACCCGATGCCCTTTCTCATGTCGGCCGCCGTCGCCGCGCCGCGTTTTGCTCGCGCCATAGCACGCGGCACGCGCTACACGGTGATTCCGTGGCAGATGGGCGTGGTGGCGAAGCTGATGCGGCTGCTGCCCGGCTTCGTGTTCGACGCCCTGGCCGCGCGTGCCGGAAGAAAGCCGCGCGGCATCGACCTGTAAGGAGCGCTCACTCGCGGGCGTGCATGTTGCAGCGCTCGAACTCGACGCCGTGATCGAGGATGCGAAACAGTTTCAGTACCTGCGCCTGCTGATCGACCATGATTTCCACGCTGCGGTCCAGCTTGAAGGTGCCGGCGGGAAGTACCAGGCTGGCCGGCTCGCGCAGCGCCGGAATTTCCGGCAGCAGGAAGCCTTGTTGCCAGGCGGCGGCCTTTTCGCCCGGATCGACGATGCGAATCGCGGCGGGACGCGGCTCGCCAGGGAACATCTGGATGCCGGCGACCAGTGAGTCTTTGGCCCCACGCAGGGCCCAGCGCACGCTGGCCAGTGCGAAGCGCTGACTGCCTTCCACCTTGACCGCAACCAGCAGGCCGGCGCCGATCCGTACGCCACTGCGCAACGGCCTCCCGATTCGCAGTCCGGCCGCCGATTCGTTGAGCAGGTACCAGTCGTCCATCACTTGCCAGTTTTCGACGCGCGATTCGTCGTGCGTGTCCGCCGCCTCCGAACTGTGGCGGCGGCCGCCGAAGGTCTCGAACTCCTCCCGCTCGCGGCGCAGCGTCGAATCGTCGCGGGACGGCGCGCGGAATGCCTGGCGCCCGTATAGCTGGCAGTGTGCCGCCTCGAAACCCACCACCAGGCTGCACGCCCCGCGGGCCGCATGCCGTTCGTGGCGACGTGGTGCGCCGCCGGCACACCAGCGTTGCAGCACGCGCTGCAGCAACTGGCCGGCCGCAGGCTGCGTGACATCGCCGCCCAACTGTACGACCCATAGCGGCACGGCGCGATTGCGAATGTCCTCCGGTGGCGCCTCGAGCAGGGAAATCTTGGCGCCCCAGCGCCGGGCCCAGCGCGCGACCCAGGCCAGGTGGCGGGCCGGCAGCTCGTAGGGGCTTGCGGTGCTCAGCAGGTTGCATTCGGCGTAGGCCGCCAGCGCGCTGGTTTGCGCACCGCCGTGACGCACCGGATCACTCACGGCGTGTGCGGCGATGCCGAGAGTTTCGGCGGCGGCAAAGATCTGGTGCAGTTTCTTCCAGTAGTCGGCATCGGGAAGCTGCTCGCCGCGACACAGATCGACCTGCCAGTCGGCGAAGACCGACAGCGTGCGTTGGGCCAGCAATGCCGGCGTTGCGGAAGCGCGGTTGTCCTCGGATTCGCACAGGGCGGCGAAACAGCGCAAGTAACCCAGCGCCAGCATGTGCCAGACACTCAGCGTGCGTTCCAGGGCCGCCTGTTCGAGCGTTGCCAGGGGAAGGGGTTTCCCCGCAAAATTCCTTGCGGCGTTCTCCTGCATGTCGCTGACCGGTCCGCGCAGCACTTCGAGAATCGCGAAGCGCGCGACCGGCGGCAGGGCGTAGCGGTGAAGCAAATTGAGCTGGCGCAACAGGATCGGCTGGGCCTGCGCGGCATTTGCGAGCGGCACCCTGACCAGCCAGTTCTTGCAGTCGATCGCGTCGAGAAAGGCGGGACTCTGTTCGCTCCCGGTCGCGGGCAGGTCGAACTTCATGGCGCATCTCCCGGTGCCGACGTTCTTGCCCCGGAGGCGGGTTGCGACCGTCGGTTCGATCGGTATGCCACGAAATCCTGCATCCGGGTGATGGGCGTTGCCATGGCGATCTCCTGGTGACCCCGCTGCCGTGGGACGCTGTTGCGAGCACCCGTTAGGCCGGTGATTTTGCGTCCCCGCCTTTCGGCAGGTTTGCCTTGTTTTCAGAATCAGGGCTTTTATAGGTCAACGCTCGGCGGGCGTCAAGGCAGTACGTCACGCTTACTGGGATCGCCGTCGCCTGCGCGGGTCCTGCCTGCCTTCGCTTCGCGTGACAGCGTTTCGGGCGTGTCGAGGCCGCGAGCCGGCGCCGACTCCCGGTGGTTCAACCCTGTTTTGCGTCGGGCTACTCTCCGACCCTGTCCGAGCCACCGGTCTGCGGGTATAAGGGGAAAGCAATCAATAATGCGTTACTCCGTCGAAAGCCCTCCGGTCCCGCCATGAATCATCCCGCATCCCCCGAACCCCTCGATCCCGCGCGCGAACGCGCCTTGCTGATCACGCTGGCCGGCATCCAGTTCGCGCACATCCTCGACTTCATGATCATGATGCCGCTGGGCCCGATCCTGATGCGGGAACTCGGTGTCGGTACCCACGAGTTCGGCC
>JAIOPW010000503.1 GCA_021413665.1 Rhodocyclales bacterium
TCGGCTTCGCCGACCGATACGCCGCCGCTGGTGATGATGGCGTCGGCGCAGGCGGCGGCTTCGCGGAAGGCGGCTTCGAGTGCGGCGGGATCGTCCTTCACCACGCCCATGTCGATGACCTCGCAGCCCAGGCGCGTCAGCATGCCCCACAGCGTGTAGCGGTTGCTGTCGTAGACCGCGCCCTCGCCCAGCGGGGCGCCGATCGAGCACAGTTCGTCACCGGTGGAAAACAGCGCGACGCGTACGCGGCGGCGCACCGAAACTTCGCCGATGCCCAGCGAAGCGATGATGCCGATCTCTGCCGGACGCAGCTTCCTGCCGGCGGGGATCGCGGGCTTGCCGGCCCGCAAGTCCTCGCCGGCGCGGCGCGTGTTCTGTTCGCGGCGCTGGCCGGGCGGGATGATTACCGTGTCGCCTTCGACCCTGGTCACTTCCTGGACCACCACGCAATCGACGCCTTGCGGCAGCACGGCGCCGGTCATGATCCGCACCGTCTCGCCGGCGCCGACTTTGCCCGCGAAGGCGCGGCCGGCGAAGGCGGTGCCGATGTTCTTCAGGCGCGTTTCGCCCGCAGTTGCGTTACCGGCGGCCAGATCGTCAAAGCGCAGCGCCCAGCCGTCCATCGCCGAGTTGTCATGGCTGGGCACGTCGATCGGCGAGATGACGTCTTCGGCCAGCACGCGGTCCAGCGCCTGGCGCACGAAGAGGCGCTCATGGCCGGTGACGGGCGGCAACAGGTCGAGGATCAATTCGCGGGCACGATCGACATGCAAGGAATTCGGGTCGTAGTTGTCGGCGCAGGACAGGGTCGAGAGGATTGAGGTCATGGCGGGGAATGATGGCAGGCGGCGGCCGCTTAACCGCCGATGTAGGACATTTCGATCTTTCCGGCGGGCAGGGCCGTGGCCGCGGTGCGGATCTCCGAATAGCGGTCGTCGCGGCCGCGCCAGACGGCGGCGATGGCGCGGCGCAGGGCTTCGTTGCCGCCGCCCTTGCGCAGCGTGGCCCGCAGGTCGTGGCCGCCCTGGGCGAAGAGGCAGGTGTAGAGCTGGCCTTCGGTAGACAGCCGGATGCGGGTGCAACTGGAGCAGAAGGCCTGGGTCACCGACGAGATGACGCCGATCTCGCCGCCGCCATCCCGGTAGCGCCAGCGCCCGGCGACCTCGCCGGCATAGTTGGCGTCGACCGCTTCGAGCGGAAATTCTTCATTGATGCGCGCTATCACATCGGCGGAGGGCAGCACCTCGTCCATGCGCCAGCCGTTGGAAGTGCCAACGTCCATGACCTCGATGAAGCGCAGGATGTGGCCGCTGTGGCGGAAGTGGCACGCCAGCGGCAGGATCTGGTCGTCGTTGCTGCCGCGCTTGACCACGCAATTGATCTTGACCGGCGCCAGCCCGACGGCCGCGGCGGCGGCGATGCCGTCGAGCACCTCGCCGACCGGATAGTCGACGTCGTTCATGCGCTTGAACACGGCGTCGTCGATGCCGTCGAGGCTGACCGTGACGCGATCGAGGCCGGCATCCTTGAGCGCCCGCGCCTTCTTCGCCAGCAGCGAGCCGTTGGTGGTCAGGGTCAGTTCCACCGGCAGCTTCGCCAGTTGCTCGATCAGGTTCTCGATGTGGCGGCGCAAGAGCGGTTCGCCGCCCGTGATGCGGATTTTTTCCACTCCAAGATCGGCGAAAACACTGGCGATACGGACGATCTCCTCGAAGGAGAGCAACTGCTTGCGCGGCAGGAAGGTGTAGTTCTGGTCGAACACCGACTTCGGCATGCAATACACGCAGCGGAAATTGCAGCGGTCGGTGACGGAGATGCGCAGGTCGCGCACGCGTCGCTGGCGGCGGTCGAGCAGGTCGCCGCTCAGCGGCAACGCCAGCTCATCGCCGGTCGGCGGCGCGGCATCGAGCGCACTGGCAATGGGGATAACGCGGGCATCGGTTTTCATGGGGTTCCAGACTATAAGCCGCGCCGGCATTCCAGACAACACCCGGGGCCGGAGGGTTTCAGGCAACCTTGAAACATGGACTTACACATCCACCGCTTTGTTCAACAATTTGCTTACAGCCCGGGCTGACGATGCACACCATCAACCACGGAGTTTTGTCATGCACGGAGTGTTGCGGATTCTTGCAAGCATGTGTGCGGCCTGCGCCTTGTCGGCGTCGGCCGCCCCCATGGGGAGCGACGATGCGCGCCACCTGCTGAACCGCGCCGGTTTCGGCGCGCGGCCGGGAGACCTCGCCGGCTTCGCCCAGCTTTCGCGCGAGGCGGCGGTGGAGCAGTTGCTGGTCGATACGTCCGGCGTCGCCCTCCCGGCGGTGCCGGCGGAGCTTGCCGACTACATGTCGCCCTCGCGCCTGCGTGCGCTGTCCGACGAGGAGCGCAAGGAACACCAGAAAAGCAGCGCCATCGCCCTGCGCGCCTGGTGGGTCGGCACCCTGCTTGGCGCATCGACGCCGGCCGCGCAGTTGCGCGAGCGCATGACCTTGTTCTGGCACAACCATTTTGTTTCCAGCCTGCAGAAGGTCAAGAGCGCGAAGCTCATGGCGGACCAAAACCGGCTGCTGCGGCGTCACGCACTGGGCCGCTTCGACGAGCTGCTGCATGCCGTGGGCAAGGACCCGGCGATGGTGGTCTACCTCGATTCGGCCACCAATCGCCGGGGCAGCCCGAACGAGAACTTCGCGCGCGAGGTGATGGAGCTGTTCACCCTTGGCGAGGGGAATTTCAGCGAACAGGACGTCAAGGAAGCGGCGCGCGCCTTCACCGGCTGGAGCATCGAGCCGGCCACCGGCGAGTTCCGCTGGCGGCCCTTCGCCCACGACGGCGAGCGCAAGACGGTGCTCGGCGTCAGCGGCAGCTTCGACGGCGATGCGGTGCTGGACATCCTGCTGGCGCAGCCGCAGACGGCCGAGTTGTTGGTGCGCAAGCTGTGGCGCGAGTTCATCTCATGGACGCCCGACGAGCGCGAAGTGCGCCGCATCGCGGTGCGCCTGCGCGGCTCCGGTTACGACATGCGCGTCGCGCTGCGCGAGGTCTTCGGCAGCCGCGCCTTCTGGGCCGCCGAGAACCGGCTGGCGCTGATCAAGTCGCCGGTGGATTGGGTGATCGGCACGCTGAACACGCTGGACATCGAGGCGCCGGATGCCGCTGCGCTGGCCTTCGCCCTGCGCCAGATCGGCCAGGACTTGTTCGCGCCGCCCAACGTCAAGGGCTGGCCCGGCGGCGAGGCCTGGATCAACAGCAGCACGCTGCTGGCCAGGAAGCAGATGGCCGAGCGCCTGCTGCGCCGCGACGGCCGCATGGGCATGCGCGAAGCATTGCTCGATCCTGCCTACCAGTTGAAATGAGGCGGACGGGATGAAACGGCGCGAGTTTCTCAATTGCCTTGGCGGCGCCGGCTTGCTGGCCCTGGCGCCGAACCTTGCCGCGGCGGCCGCAACGTCGCCCTACCAGCGCCTGCTGATCCTGGTCGAGCTCAAGGGCGGCAACGACGGCCTCAATACCGTGGTGCCCTACACCGACCCGAGTTATTACGCCTTGCGCCCGCGCATCGGCATCCGGCGCGACGAGGTCTTGCAGATTTCG
>JAIOPW010000009.1 GCA_021413665.1 Rhodocyclales bacterium
GACGCTGATCCCCGTTTCCGAGGCGCTGGTCGCCGCGCTGCCGGTGGACCGCGCCAGCCATCTGGGCGGTGCGCTGCAATTCTTCTTCTACGACACGCCCAAGGTGCTGCTGCTGCTCACCGGCATCGTCTTCCTGATGGGTATCGTGCATACCTTCGTCTCGCCCGAGCGCACGCGCGCCATGCTCTCCGGCAAGCGCCTCGGCGTCGGCAACGCGATGGCGGCCAGTTTGGGCATCGTCACGCCCTTCTGCTCCTGCTCGGCCGTGCCGCTGTTCATCGGCTTCCTGCAGGCCGGCGTGCCGCTGGGCATCACCTTTTCCTTCCTGATCTCGGCGCCGATGGTCAATGAGGTCGCGCTGGCCCTGCTGTTCGGCATGTTCGGCTGGAAGGTCGCGGCGCTGTACCTGGTCATGGGCCTGCTGGTCGCCATCGTCGCCGGCCTCGTCATCGGCAAGCTGGGCATGGAGCAGCACCTGGAAGACTGGGTGCGCGCCATGCAGAACAGCCGCAAGGTCTGGCCCTACATCCTCGCCGGCATCGCGCTGGGCGCCGGCATCCACGGCTATGTGCCGGAAGATTTCATGGCCTCGATCATGGGCCGTGACGCGCCCTGGTGGTCGGTACCCGCGGCGGTGGCCATCGGCGTGCCGATGTACACCAACGCCGCAGGCATCATCCCGATCGTCGAGGCGCTGATGGGCAAGGGCGCGGCGCTGGGCACGGTGCTGGCCTTCATGATGAGCGTGATCGCGCTGTCGGCCCCCGAGATCATCATCCTGCGCAAGGTGCTGAAGCCGAAACTGATCGCCACCTTCGTCGGCGTGGTGGCGGTCGGCATCCTGCTGGTCGGCTACGTGTTCAATGCGGTGCTGTAGCGGCGCCGGATGGAGGCCCCTACCCCTTTCCCGGTATGGGAAATGATTGCATCCGTTTTGCGCTTTGGTCGTCTACCATACAAAGATGCAAGACCAATTCAATCGTTCAACACGACTCAGGGAGACACCATGAAAATCGCAAGCAAATTCCGCAAAGGCGCCATTATTCACGCGGCGGTCATGATGATGGGGGCGGCGGCCGCGACTGCCATCGCCGCCGACAAGACCGTGGATGTGGGCAAGCTTGAATACGAAGGCGCCTGCGCCGCCTGTCACGGCACCGACGGCCGGGGTGGCGGCATCGTCGCCAGCCAGATGAGCGTGCGCATGCCCAACCTGACCCAGCTCGCCAGCGCCAACCGGGGGGTGTTTCCCTTCGATCGCGTGTATCAGGTCATCGATGGCCGCGAGCAGATCAAGGCGCATGGCACGCGCGACATGCCGGTCTGGGGCCAGGCCTTCCGCCGTCAGTCTTCGGTCTATTTCCAGAACTATCCGGTTGAAGACCAGGAATCCAATGCGCGCAGCCGCATCCTCGCACTGACCGAGTATGTGTATCGGCTTCAGGTGAAATAGGCTGCCGTCGAGGCGCTCCGCGCCGGCGGTCTTGATCGAAAGGAATCCCACCATGGGACAGCGAAACATTCGCCTGCTGCTGCTCGCCCTGACGGCGGCCGCGGCGCAAGCCGTCGCCCAGCAGGCGACCGCCCCCGCCAACCCGGTTCAGCGCGAGTTGATCTACTGCGCCGAACAGATTAGCCACGAGGAACGCGAGGCCTATCGCGTCAAAATGCAGGCGGCGCGGACACCGGAAGCCAAGGAGGCCTTGCGCACCGCACACCGCATCGAGATGCAGGGGCGTGCCCGCGCTGCCGGGCGGGAAGGGCAGTGTGAGCCGCTCGGTCCGCGCGGCAGCGGACAGGGCGCGGGTTCGGGCGCTGGACAGGGAAGGGGGCCGGCAAAGTGAACGCGCGCCGGGAACTCCTCGGTGCCCTGGCCGGGGCCTTGCTGATTGCCGGTTGCACCGGCGCACCCAAGGGCGACCCCGTGCGCGGCATGGAGGTGCACAAGGTCTGTCTCGATTGCCACGGCACCGAGCTCTACACCTCGCCGAAGCGCAAGATCCAGTCCCTGAATGCCTTGCGCAAGGACGTGGTGCGCTGGGGCGATTACTACGCACCAGCCCTGTCCGAGCAGGACGTAGACGACGTGACCGCCTACCTCAACCGGGACTTCTACAAGTTCTGACGGCCGTATCGTGAGCGAACATGGACAGCCTGAGCTCGACCCACCTCATCGCCACCGGGCTGGTATTCGCCGTGTCGCTGGTGTTTTCCATGTTGGGGCTGGGCGGTGCCATGCTCTACGTGCCTATCTTCAAATGGCTCGAACTGCCATTGAAGACGGTGGCGATTCCCTTGGGCCTGCTGCTCAACGGTGCCACGTCGCTTTCGGCCTTTCTGCGTTACTGGCGCGAAGGGCTGGTGGATTTTCGCGGCGGCCTGCCGGCAGCGGCCAGTGCCATGGTGGCCGCGCCGCTGGGCGCCTGGTGCATGGGCTATGTGCCGCGCGATGCGCTGCTGCTGATCTTCGCCGGCTTCACCGCCCTGGCGGGCGCCTATAGCCTGAAGGCCGGGGCGCAGGAAGCCGCCGAGCCGCCGTCCCGCCGGCGCCGACTCTTGATCGGCCTCGGCCTCGGGGCCGGCGAGGGTTTCGTCGGCGGCCTGCTCGGTATCGGCGGCGGCTTCATCGTCGCGCCGGTGCTGATGGCGCTGGGTTTCCCCACCAAGCGGGCCGTGGCCACCACCAGCTTCATCGTCACCTTCGCCTCCATCTCGGGCTTTGCAGCCCATGCGGCGGCCGGGCGGCTCGATCCGCTGCTGACCGGACTGACCCTGGTCGCGGCCATTGCCGGCGCCCAGGCGGGCGCCTGGTTCATGGCGACGCGCGCCAAGCCGGCGTGGGTCAAGCGGTTTTACGGCGGCCTGCTGCTGGCGGTGGCGGCCAAGCTATTCTGGGATGTGATGCATTGATCGGGAGAACGCCATGGACATGAACGATACGAAACGCGTCTTGCTGCAAGCCCTCGAATTCCACGGCCACCGCTGCTGGGCCAGCGTCGCCGGCGTGCGCGTCGGCCTGGCCGCGCTGCGCGAGCTCGGCGTCAAGCGTTCCGGCGGCGGCCAGTTGCATGCCATCGTGGAAATCGGCGAAGACCACGGCGGCATGTGCTTTGCCGACGGCGTGCAATACGTCACCGGCTGCACCCTGGGCAAGGGCAACATGAGCAAGCAGCCGCTGGGCAAGCTGGCGGTGACCGTGATCGAAAAGAAAACCAATCGCGCGCTGCGCATCGGCTACAAGCCGACGTTGCAAAAGCAGATCGGTGAATCCGCCTTCATGACCAAGCGCGGGCAGGGCATCGAACCCGACGACATTCCCGAGAACGAGCAGATGGAACTGGTCGATCTGGTCTGGAACGCGCCCGAAGCCGACATCCTGACGATTGAAACGCCGTTCAAGTTCGACCGCGACTGGATCCCCGAGACCATGGGTTTCGTGCCCTGCGCCGCCTGCCACGAACTGACGGCGCGGGCCTATCTGCGCGTGGTGGGAGACAAGCATGTCTGCATTCCGTGTTCCGGCTATGACCGCTGACGGCATGCCGGGGCCAATGAAGCGTCTCGGCTTTCTGGTCCTGCTTTGCCTGACGCTGCTGGCGCCGCTCGCGGCGCGCGCGGACGATGCCTGGATCGTCAACGATGCGGACGGGCGGCCGCAGGTCCAGCTCTACTTCTTCTGGTCGCTGACTTGCCCGCATTGCACGGCCGCGCACCCGTACATCGAGGCCATCCCGCAGGCGCGACCCTGGGTGAAGCTGCATGCGTTGGAACTCAGCCGCCACCCGGAAAACGTGCGGAAGTACCAGGCCATGGCGCGCGCACTCGGCGTGGAGGCCGACGGCGTTCCGGCCTGGCTGTTCTGCGGCGAAATGCATGTCGGCTGGGGTGACGACGAGACCACCGGCGCGACCCTTCGGCGTCGCCTCGACGACTGCCGTGCGCGCGCCGGCGGGGTCGGCGGCGGGACCGTGCCGGCCAACGCGCAACCTCCGCCCGCTGCCGCAATCAACCTGCCGCTGATCGGCGCACTGGACCCCGCCAGTCTTTCGCTGCCGGTGCTGACGCTGGTGCTGGCGGGGCTCGATGCCTTCAACCCCTGCGCCTTCTT
>JAIOPW010000482.1 GCA_021413665.1 Rhodocyclales bacterium
TCGCCCCCCAGCTTGCCGCGCGCGGCCAGCGCACGCAGGCGCTGCACGGTCCCGGTGTCGGTCACCCCGTTGGCGAGGGCGAGGATGCGCGCCGCATCCACGAACAGGCGCGCCCCGCTGGCCTTGAGGTCGAGGGTATGCGGGAAGTCCGGGTTCTTGTCGAAGGTAAATTCGCGGATGAAGCCGATAGGCGGCTCGATCTGGACGGCATTACCGGCCATGAAGCGCAGGAACAGGGTTTCGCTGGGCACGCGTTTCAGTACCCATTCGCGCAGCTGGTCGGCGAGTTCCTCCTGGCCGTAGATGGGACGGAAATCGAAATAGATCGTGGCGTCGAGCAGCGCCTGCGGGCTGTTGGCGCGCATCCAGCCACCGAATTTGCCCTGCCACTCGTAAACCGAAAGGCATAATTCCGGGTTGCCAGCCATGACGTTGCCCTCGCACAAGGGGAAGCCGCACTGCGCCAGCCGCTCGTTGACGGCGCGCGCAAACGGCAGGAAGGCATCGCGCACGGCAGCCGCCTCTTCCTCCGGCGCGGCGAACACCAGTCCGTTGTCCTGGTCGGTCGACAGGGTCTGCTCGAAGCGCCCCTCCGAGCCGAAGGCAAGCCAGCACCATTCCACCCTGGGAAGCTCGAACTCGCTGCGCGTCAGCTCGATGATGCGCACGGTCAGGTGGTCATTGAGGTTGGAAATCAGTTGCGTCAACTGTTCGGCCGCGGCTCCCTCGGCCAGCATGCCGATCGCCAGCCGGCGAATGCCCTCGGCTGCCGCCACCAGGGCATTCATGTCGCGCGCGGTGCGGATGGCACCGGAAATTGCCTTGCCGCCGCCGCTTTGCAGCTCGTAGATGTCCTCCTGCGACACGATGCCGGCCAGCTTGCCGGCGGCATCGACGATGATCACGTGATGCACTCCGTGGCGCGCCATCACCAGCGCGGCCTGGTAGATGGTCGAGCGCCAGTTGAGCATGAGCAGGCCGCTGTCGCTCATCACCGACATCACCATCTGGTCCAGGTCGCAGGACTTGGCGGCGACGCGGTGCAGCAGGTCGCGCAGGGTGAAGATGCCGAGCGGGCGGCCGCTCTCGGGCTCGACCACGATGATGGAGCCGACGCGGTTTTCCGCCATCGCCAGCACGGCCTCGCGCAGCGGGGTTTCGGGCGTGGCGGTAATCGGCTTCTTGCGCGCAAGCGCCGCAAGCGGACTGTGCAGGTTGGGTCGGTAGCTCGTGGCAGCAGCCGGTTGGGTTTCACTCATTGCGGATTCATCCTCGATTGCGGAAATGGGAAAGACGGTACGGGAAGGCCTGGACGTCCCTGCGGGTTTCGGCTGCCATGGGTCTCAACTTTCGATGTGGTAGCGGGATCTCAGGAGTTGCTGCATTGTGCGCGCCTGGCGCAGCCCCTCGAGCAGGACGCGGCGGTCGAAGTCGTTTAGCCGCGACGGATGGACCAGGTTGCCCGGCACCCCGTCGGCCGCAGCCTGCACCGCGAGCCGGATGCCCTGCACCGCATGGAAGGCGTGGATCCAGGACTCGGCATCGGCGGCGGAGACAACGCCCGCGCCGGCAACGGCGCGCAGCCGGTCGGCGGTGCCGGTGGCGGCCATACCGGCCCCCAGCGCCAGGATGCGCGCCGCATCGACGAAGATGCGCGAGCCGAACTTCTTCAGGTCGATGCTGCCGCCCGCTTCCGGTGCGATCGCGAAGTCGCGCAAGCGGCCCAGCGGCGGCGATGCCGCCAGCGCATTGACGGTCATCATGCGCAGGAATATCTCGTTGCCACGGGTGAGGTCGGATACTGCGCGGCGCAGGTCGGCCGCCAACCCGGCATCACCGTGCAGCGGACGGAAATCGAAAAATATCGCGGCGTTGAGCAGTGCCTCGGGCTCGGGCGTACGCACCCACCTGGAAAAGCTCTCGATCCACTCCGCTCGGGAGAGGCACCAGCGCGGATTGCCGGCCATCACCTCGCCGTCGCACAGGGGAAAGCCGCACTCCGCAAGGCCCTCATTTACCGCGCGGGCGAAGGGCAGGAACAATTCGCGCAAGTCGCGCGCTTCACCGTCGTCGCTGGCCGAGAACACCAACCCGTTGTCCTGGTCGGTGTCCAGGGTCTGCTCCAGACGCCCCTCCGAGCCAAGGCCGAGCAGGCACCAGCGCGCCGGCGGCAGCCGGAAGCGGGAGGCTAGCAGGTCCAGCAGGCGCGTGACGATCCTGTCATTCAGGAGGGACAGCATCCGCGTCACCAGCGCGGCACCGGCTTCCGCCCGGTGCAGGGAGGCTGCCAGTCCGCGCGCAGCGGACGCGCAGGTGGCGAGCGCGGGGACGCTGCCGGCACCGGCGATGCTCGCTGAGCAGGCATCGATGGCACCGGCAAGGGGCAGGATCTCGCTGTCGTTCATCGGTGGAGCGGACGTCTGGTTACCGTGAAACAAGTCGTTCGGAGCGACTGGTGATAGTCGAGCGAAGCGAGCGAATCATCCGGAGTGGCTTTGCCCGCGTCGTTTGCGGGCTTAGCCCACTCCGCAGGGGCTTCATCAGTAACCTCCCGTGAGGGGGCGAGGCGGGAATTCGCGACGCATGCGTCGCGCCGCCGCAGCCGGCTGGCTGTGCAAAGCCAGCCGTGGGCCGCGCAGCGGATGGGGGGCGGGCCATCAATTTGACTTTCGCGTGTTTCATCTTCTGCGGGTGGCGCTCGGTACCATGAGCGTTAGTACTTGACTCTGGCAAAGTAGGTCTTCTGTGCCGCATCCAGCGCCTGGCGCAGGGTCAGGATGCCCATGCCGGCAAGCAGCGGAACCATCTTGAGGAACACCTCGCCTGTGACGAAGGCGTCGCCCAGCGCCGTGTGGCGGCCGATGACGTTGATGCCGAGGCGTTCCGCAATGCTCTCCAGCCGATGCGATTCCTGGTTGGGATGGATCACCGCCGAGAGCAGCAGCGTATCGAGCACCGGCTGGTTGAAGCGCACGCCGAGGCTGTCTTCCTTGAGCTGGAAGAAGCGCATGTCGAAGGCCGCGTTGTGCGCCACCAGTACGGTTTCGGCACAGAACTCGTGGAAGGCGGGAAGCACGACATCCAGTCGCGGCTGGCCGTTCACCATCGCCTCGGTGATGCCGTGAATCGGAATGCCTGCCGGCTTCAGCGGGATTCCCGGATCCACCAGTTGATCGAATATTTCCTGGCGCAGCAGACGGTTGTTCACCACGCGCACGGCGCCCATCTGGATGATTTCATCGCCGTTGGAAGGCTCCAGGCCGGTGGTTTCGGTATCGAACACCGAATAGACGAGATCGGTCAGGCGGCGGTCGAGGTCGATTCCGGACCCCTCGGCGTCGCGGGCGGCGAACAGGTCGAAGTCGTAATACTCGGGGCGGCTGTCGCTATGCAGGTGCTGGGTCTGGTCGGACACCGGCACGTCGGCCACGACCGCCGCCGGCAGCACGACGCGGAAGAAGGCGTTGTGCGCCGCCTTGTCGCGCTGGTACCAGATCTCGCCGCCGTGGCGGTCGATGACGTCGCGCAGCGTCAGGGGGCTGGTCTCGGTGCCGACGGTCATTGGCTCCAGTTCCCATGTGTACAGCGTTTCCGAGGACACCGGCGTGCCGGACCAGATCAGGTCGACGAAAACCATCTTGCCTTCGGCCGAAAGACGCAGCCGCAGCTCGCGGATCGCATAGTGGTCCTGCAGGCGCGCAGCGAGGAAGGTGATGGCCTGGATCAGGGCGAAGCTGTCGACGCGCATCCACAGGCTGGCGTCCTGCTCCTCGTTCTTGATCGGCAGCTTGAGCTTGTCCTCGATGCGGCGCGCCGCGGCGGCGAGGATGTCGATCGCCAGCACGTCTTCCAGCGGCCAGCGCGTCTTGAGCGAGTCGGCAAAGCGGCTCATGGTGGTTTCGAGTCGCTGGCTCATCGTCGAGGCTTCGTCGGCGATCACCCGGGTGAAGCGCTCGCGGTAATCGGCTTCCATGTCCGGCGAATCGATCAGCGTCTCAACCGCGGCGCGGATGTTGCCCAGCGCCGCGCGATTGCCGTCGGTCAGCGTCTGCAAGGCCTGGTCACGCTCCGCCTCGCGCTCGAAATTGCGCGTGATGTTCTCGATGGTCAGGACGTAGCCGGTTACGTG
>JAIOPW010000483.1 GCA_021413665.1 Rhodocyclales bacterium
TGTAGACACGATCAAACCATCGGCGCGGAGCACGTGGATCAGCTCGCCATCCACCTTGACTTCGAGTTCTATCATGCGCCCGATCTCGCCCTTGTTGACCACCACATCGTTCAGCGCCAGAGTCTGAAACGCCTGCGCGCCGTCGCGCAGCACTTCCGCGTTCAGCAAGAACCTTTGCTCGCGGGTGAACTTCCCCTCGAGCAGACCCGTGACGCTCTCAATCATGGCGCCGAGCGCAATATCGGTCATGAAACCGAGGCGCCCCTGATTGATACCCACCAGAGGCACCTCGAACTCGGCCAGGCGCCGTGCCGCGTTGAGCATGGTGCCGTCGCCACCGAGAATCACCGCAAGCTCCGCGCGCGCGCCGATCTCCTCGTAGCTCGCCACAAAGTAGCCATTGGCGCCGACCGCCTCCGCAGTCTCTTTTTCCAGCAGCACCTCGACACCACGCTTGCTCAGGAAGGTGGCGAGTTCCCGCAGGGACTCGGCGATCTCCCGGCTCTGATACTTGCCGATCAGGGCGATGGTGTGAAATGCAGGGGACTTCATCGGGCCGATTAAACCACAATTGACAACGCCTTTTTCCCGAGACTGCCGGGGACATCACGAGCACAGGCATAACTGTGGGCAATCCGGTGTTGGTCTAAAATCCGCCATCCTTTCACCATTTTCGAAAATAACCCCATGTTGCGCACCCTGCTTCGCCTTGCCGCAATCGCCGCCATGGCGACCGGCCCGGCTCTTGCCCAGACCGCCAGGCCCGAGCTGCTGCTCTATTGCGGCATCACCATGGTGCGACCCATGTCCGAAATCGCGCAGGCCTTCGAAAAGCGCGAGAACGTCAAACTCACGCTGGCCCAAGGCGGCTCGGAAGATCTTTACCAGTCGGCGCGCAAGAGCGGGGTCGGCGACCTTTACCTGCCGGGCGAGCCTTCCTACCGCAACAAGCACCTGAAGGAAGGACTGCTCGGCGAGGTGGTCACGATCGGCTACAACCAGATGGCCCTGATGGTGCAAAAAGGCAATCCGAAAAAGGTCAAGGCCGATCCCCGTGAACTGCTGCGCGACGATCTGACGGTCATTCTCGGCAATGCCGAATCCGGCAGCGTGGGCCACGAAGCCAGGAGCATTCTCGACAGCCTCGGCATCTATCACAAGTCGATCAAGGCCGCCGCCTTTCTCGCCCCGGACTCGCGCAGCCTGATGAATGCCATGAAAAGGAAGGAAGCCGACCTGACCATGAGCTGGCGCGCCACCGGATTCTTCGCCGACAATGTGGCGGCAGTCGACACGATCGACCTCGATCCCAGGCTGGCGAAGCCCCAGGCCCTCTTGCTCAATCTGCTCAACAGCTCGCGTAACGCCGATCTGGCGCGGCGCTTCATGAGCTTCGCCGCCGGTGCCGAGGGACAAGCCATTTTCCGCAAGCACGGCTTCCTCGACAACTCCGTTTCGCGGTAGCCGTGGCCAATCGGAGCGATCCCTCGACGAGCGGTCGGGCCAAGCTCGGCGTCGACCGGTCACTGCTCTGGCTGATCGGCATCGTCGTCGCCTGCCTGGCGCTGGTACTCGGCCTCAAGGTATTCTTCGGTGGCCTGCAGAACGAACTGAACGAACGCAGCATGAATGAGCGGGCGCGCCTGTTCGTCGGCGAAGAGATCGTGCGCGGCGTCGGGGGCATCGAAAAGAACCTTTACCTGATGTCCGTCACCACGAATTCCGCCGGCTACGGCCGCGTCTACAAAAGCATCGACGCGCAACTGGACAAGCTGATGCACGATCTCAACGTGCTCAAGTTCGGTGGTACGGTGCGACGCGAGATACAGCTCAACCTCGAAGGACGCGAGGTGATGGTACGTGAAGCCAGCTTCCGACCGGATCCGGGTACGCAAAGCCACGTCATGGAGCTGATCGAGATAGGTCCGCTGCTTGGTCAGATCCGCGACCAGGCGGACGAACTCGAGCGCATGCTGTCGAGGCGCTGGCAGGCGCTCAAGCGCGACAACCGCAAGGCCTACTTTGTGACAGAGGACGAGATATCCACCTTTCTCAAGTTCGTGCCGCCGCACTTCGAGCGCCTGAATGAAAACGCCAATCGCCTGTTTTTTGACAGCAGCGAGCAGTTACGCCACCTGGAAACGCAACTGCAACAGCAGCGCGACCGTCTGCGGCAGGTCGAGATGGGCCTGGTGGCACTGGTACTGATACTCAGCGGCCTCGCCACCGCACTGTTCGTGCGACGCATCAATCAAGCCAACCGGCAACTGGAGGCCGCGCTGGATGCAATGAGCGCCGCCCGCGACGAAGCGGAGCGCGCGAGTCGGGCGAAGTCAGAGTTCGTATCGCGCATGAGCCATGAACTGCGCACACCGCTCAACGCCATCATCGGCTTCGCCGAACTGCTCAAGGACGAATCACTGGCCCCGACGCAGCACAACTATGTCGACCTGATCAACAGCTCCGGCAAACACTTGATGGCACTGATCAACCAGGTGCTCGACCACGCCAAGATCGAGGCGGGTGGGCTCAAGCTGGAGCGCATCGCCTTCGACTTCCCGGCGGAGATCGACGCCGTAATGGCCATCATCGCCGAGCGCGCCGCCACAAAAGGGCTCGAATTCGTCAACAGCATTGGAACTGACCTGCCACGCTACGTAGAGGGCGATCCGACCCGCCTGCGGCAGGTGCTGATCAACCTCCTGGCGAATGCCGTCAAGTTCACCGAACGCGGCTCGATCGAGCTGCGCGTTGCCCGGGAAGACGAGCGCATTTACTTCAGCGTGCGCGACTCCGGCATCGGCATGGACCGGCAGGCACTCGACCGCCTGTTCAAACCCTTCAGCCAGGCCGACGACTCGGTCACCCGCAAGTTCGGCGGCACCGGCCTCGGCCTGATGATCGCCAAGGACATCATCGTCGCCATGGGTGGCGCCATCGAGGTCGAAAGCGCGCCCGATTCAGGCACCTGCTTCTGGTTCTGGATTCCGCTCTCGATTGCGGCCGCACCAAGCACCGAACCGGCGGAAACAACCGAACGTAACGCCACCCGCCCGCCGACACCCGCCACCCTTGTTCCCGGTCGCGTGCTGCTGGTCGATGACAACCGCGTTAACCAGCAACTGGCGGCGGCCATGCTCGGCCGCCTCGGTATCGCCTTCGACCTCGCCGACAATGGCGAGCAATGCCTGCAACGCCTTGCCCAAGCAGACTATGTGCTGGTACTGATGGACATGGAGATGCCCGAAATGGACGGCGTCACGGCGACCCTCCACATTCGCGCCGGCGAGCCGGCGGGCACGCATCTGCCCATCATCGCCATGACTGCCAACGCGCTGCAGGAAGACAGGGATCGCTGCCTGGCGGCCGGTATGGACGCCTACATCACCAAGCCGATCAGCATCAACGCCCTACAAACCGAATTGCGCCGCCTGTTCGGGCACTCCGCGCACATCGAGGTTGTCGCCCCCGACCTCGTCCCGCCACCCGCTGCTGCCGACGATTCGCCGGCCTGCGATCGCTCCGCTGCCATCGCCATGATGGGCGACGAGGAGATTTTTCGCGAAGTGGCGGCCATGTTCGTCGGCGACGCGCAGAAACAGTTGCGCGAACTGGACCAAACCCTCGCGACAGGCGACTGGCCCGGCCTGACGCGCATCGCCCACACTTTCAAGGGCCTGTTCGGTACCTTCGTCTGCCGCACCGGCGAGGATGCGGCCCGCAGCCTGGAGGCAGCGGCCCGGGCCGGTAACGCCGATGCAAGCTGCGCCGGCCTGGCTGAAACGGTGCACCGCCAAGTTGAGCGGCTGACGCAGGAGCTGATCCGCGGGAACTGAGTTCAGCAGCCGGCCCGGCTTGTTCCGGACTTCGCAGTAGAATCCGCACCATGCTCGACTACCGCGCGCAAACCCTGCTGAAGACCCTGATCGAACGCTATATCGCCGAGGGTCAGCCGGTCGGCTCGCGCACCCTGTCGAAGTATTCGGGCCTCGAGCTGTCGCCGGCCACGATCCGCAATGTCATGTCGGACCTGGAGGAGATGGGCTTCATCGCCAGCCCGCACACCTCGGCAGGGCGAGTGCCGACGCCGCTCGGCTATCGACTTTTCGTCGACTCGCTGCTCACGGTGCGCCCCCTGCAGGGCAGCGAACTTTCGGAAATTCAGGACGCCATACAGCCCGACCAGCCGCAACTCGTCATCAGCCATGCCTCGCAGCTGCTGTCGCAACTCACCGCGTTCGCCGGCGTGGTGGTGGCGCCGCGCCGCCAGCAGCCACGCATCCGCCAGATCGAGTTTCTCGGCCTGTCGGACAAGCGTGTGCTGCTGATCATCGTCACCGCCGACGGCGACGTGCAGAACCGCATCCTGTTTACACAGCGCAATTTCAGCCCATCGGAGCTGACCGAAGCGGCGAACTACCTGAACCAGAACGCCTTCGGCCTCGACTTCGACCAGGTGCGTGCGCGTGTGGTGGAAGAACTGCGCCAGTTGCGCGCCGACATGTCGGATCTGATGAAGGCAGCGCTCGACGCCGGCAACCAGGCGATTGCCGACACCTCGACGCAGTACGTCATCAGCGGCGAAAAGAACCTGCTCGGCGTCGAGGACCTTTCGTCCAACATGACCCGGCTGCGCCGCCTGTTCGACCTCTTCGAGCAAAGAACGGGGCTGGCCCAACTGCTGGAGTTGTCCTGCCGTGCCGACGGCGTGCAGGTCTTCATCGGCGGCGAATCGGGCATCGCGCCGCTCGACGAATGCAGCGTGGTTGCGGCCCCCTATGAAGTCGATGGCCAAGTGGTCGGCACCATCGGCGTCATCGGCCCGACGCGCATGGCATACGAACGCGTGATACCCATCGTGGACATCACAGCCAAGCTGCTCTCCTCCGCCCTGTCGACCCCCTAGTCGAGTCAAGGAAACATGCCTCGCTACGCTCCCGAGCCGGCGCCGAATCACGGCATGCCACGCCGCACCGCCGTGCTGCTGGCCAACCTCGGCACACCGGAAGCCCCAACCGCGGGCGCCCTGCGCCGCTACCTCAAGCAGTTTCTCTGGGATCCGCGCGTGGTTGAAATCCCGCGCCCGATCTGGTGGCTGATCCTCAACGGCATCATCCTCAACCTGCGTCCCGCAAAGTCCGCCGCCAAGTACGCAAAAATCTGGCTGGCCGAGGGTTCGCCGCTCAAGGTGCATACCGAACGCCAGGCCAAGTTGCTCAAAGGGTGGCTGGGCGATGCCGGCAGTCCCGACCTCGAAGTCGCCTGGGCCATGCGCTACGGCCAGCCGTCGATCGCCGGCGCCCTCGACCGCTTCAAGTGCGACGGCGTCGAGCGTGTGCTGGTGGTCCCGCTCTACCCCCAATACGCGGCAAGCAGCACGGCAAGCGTGATGGACGATGTCGCCGACTGGATAAAGTGCAGCCGCAACCCGCCGGAATTTCGCTTCATCAAGCACTTCCACGACCACCCCGGCTACATCGCGGCGCTGGCCGCCACCGTGCGCGAGCACTGGGCTGCAAGCGGTCGGCCCGACAAGCTGGTGATGAGCTTTCACGGCCTGCCGCGCCGCTCGCTCGACCTCGGCGACCCCTATTACTGCGAATGCCGAAAGACCGGGCGCCTGCTCGCCGAGGCTCTCGGACTGACCGAAGCAAACTACCTGATCACCTTCCAGTCGCGCTTCGGCAAAGCTGAGTGGCTTAAGCCCTACACCCAGGCCACTCTGGAAAAACTCGGCCGCGAAGGCACTGGCCGGGTCGACACGATATGCCCCGGCTTCGTTGCGGATTGCCTCGAAACCCTCGAAGAAATCGCCATGGAGTGCAAGGAAAGCTTCCTCGAGGCGGGCGGCAAGGAATTTCATTACATCCCTTGCGTGAACGAACGGCATGACTGGATGACCGCCCTGAGCGATCTGGTCTCTACCCACCTCGCCGGCTGGCCGACGTCCGCGCAGACCGATACGGCTGCCATGGCTCGTGCCAAGGCATCGGGCGCGGCAAGCTGACGCGCCGCTTGAAATTGCCGAACGCAGGCATATATCAGTAAGATCTGATATATGGAGCAAAGCATGTCCGAACCCCTGATCATCGTTTGCCCCCACTGCGATGCGGCCAACCGCATCCCCGCCGAACGCCTTGCCGACGGCGGCACCTGCGGCAAGTGCAAGTCCCGCCTGTTTGTTGGCGAACCGATGGAACTCGGCGCGGCCAACTTCGATATCCACCTCGCGCGCTCCGACATTCCCCTGTTGGTCGATTTCTGGGCGCCCTGGTGCGGGCCGTGTCGTGCAATGGCGCCCGCCTTTGCCAACGCGACGAAGCAACTGGAACCGGAATTCCGCCTGGCGAAAGTCAATACCGAGGAGGAACAGCAACTTGCAGCGCGCTTCGGTATCCGCTCGATTCCAACGCTGGCCCTGTTCAGGAATGGCCACGAGCTCGCGCGACAGGCCGGCGCGATGGATGCGTCCGCCCTGATTCGCTGGGTTCGCAGCCAGAGGTAAATATTTCGGCGCGGATGTCGTTAATTCGTGGGTAGGTGCCACTCCTTCATTTGGGCGCCAGAGGATTCCCATCATGAAAATCGACAGCGCCAGCTATTCCCTTCACTCCAGCCATCTGGCCACCCGCCGCGATGAGGCACGGGAATCCCTCCGTGTCTGGACCGGCAATCGTCGGCCGGACTTCGAAGCCGGCGCCGGTGCAGGAACTTCCGCCGTCGCCTTGTCATCCGCCGCGTTCGCCGCGCTCGCTGCCAGCCTGCGACCGGGCGCAACAGCCACACCGGCTGCCCAGGCCGCGTCGCAGACCCCAACGACAGGCTCCGGAGCCATCGTGGACGCTACCGACGTGGTCAACAACGACCCGTTCCTGCAGCTGATCATATCCATGGTCGAAATGCTGACCGGCCGGCCGATCCGGGTTTTCTCGGCGCGGGACATGCAGCGGCAGGACCCACCACCGACAGCCGCTGATCCCGGTCCGGCTGCGCCACAACAATCGGCACCGGCCCGACCGGCCGGCTTCGGCATCGAATACGACTACCATGCCGTGCACGAGGAATATGAACAAACGCAGGTCTCGGCGGAAGGGATCATAAAGACCGGTGATGGCAAGGAAATCAGCTTCAGGCTCGACCTGTCGATGACGCGCAGCTATCGCGAAGAAACCTCGATCAGTGTTCGCGCCGGCGACGCGGTGCGCAAGGACCCGTTGGTGCTGAACTTCAATGGCACGGCGGCACAGCTTTCCGATCGCAGCTTCTCCTTCGATCTCGACAGCGACGGCACGGTGGAGGACGTTGCGCTGCTTACGGGCGGAAGTGGTTATCTGGCCATCGATAGAAACGGCAACGGCAGGATCGACTCTGGCAGCGAGCTGTTCGGCCCAGCCACCCATTCCGGCTTCAGCGAACTCGCCGCACTCGACAGCGACGGCAACGGCTGGATCGACGAGAGCGATAGCGCCTTTGCATCGCTGAGAATCTGGACGCCCGATGCAGAGGGCCAAGGCACGCTGGAAACACTCGCCCAACGCAAGGTCGGGGCCATCGCGCTAGGCAATGTCGCCAGTCCGTTCGAATTGCGCGGCACCGGCAACAGTGATCTCGGCGCAGTTTTGGCCAGCGGCCTGTTTCTCGCGGAAGACGGCCATCCCGGTAGCGTTCAGGAAATCGACCTGACGGTCTGAGTGCGGTCGGCAAGCACCCGCAAGGGAGATATTCATCGATTGCAACGGGTTGGCGCCAACGGGCCGGTAAAATGACCACGGTCCAACAGGAGCTCTCCATGACACGCATTTCCGATCTGAAAATCTGGGTCCGGCTAACGGCCGCGATCTACGTAATGTTGGCGATTGCAGGATCGATGATGATTTTCTGGGAAAGCCATGTCAATCGACAGACCGCCATAGGTCAGGCGCGCGAGTTCTCGCTGTCGATGCACGAAGCGACGATGGCGGGACTCACCGGCATGATGCTCACCGGCACCATCGGGCAGCGCGAAGTTTTTCTGGACCAGATCAAGCAGTTGTCCATCATTCGCGATCTCCGCGTCATTCGTGGCGAGAACGTCAGCAAGATCTTCGGCCCCGGTAACGCCAAGGACGCCAGCGCGACAGACGACATCGAAAAGCAGGTAATCAGCAGCGGCCAGGAATTCAGCGACATCCAGTCCGATGAAAAGGGGGAATACCTGCGCGTCGTGCGTCCCGCCGTGGCCATGAAGAACTACCTTGGCAAGGACTGCATCGCCTGCCACCAGGTACCGGAAAAAGCCGTGCTTGGCGCCGTCAGCATGAAAATATCGCTGGACCACGTCAACGAGGCGGTCGCCGCGCAACGCGTCAAGTCGCTGCTGGCCGCCCTGTTCATCAGCCTGCCCCTGCTGGCCTTGATCTACCTGTTCATTCGCAACTTCGTCACCAGTCCGCTGGACAAAATGGTGAGCGGCCTGCGCGACATTTCCAGCGGCGAAGGCGACCTCACCCGCCGGCTGGACATCCGCAGCAAGGACGAGATCGGCGACGCCGCCGAGGCCTTCAACAAGATGATGGAGAAATTCAGCGCGCTGGTGCGCCATGTCAGCGAATCCGCCGGTCAGGTCTCCTCCGCCGCCCATACGCTGGCCGTCAGCGCCGGACAAGTGGCCGCAAGCTCGATGCGCCAGGATGCGAAATCCTCCGCCGCGGCGACGGCGGTCGAGCAGATGCTGTCCAGCATAGGGTCGATTGCCCAAGGCATGGAAAAGGTACATGAGCAGTCGCGCGAAAGCCTGCGCCGCTCCGGCGAAGGCAACGAAAGCCTGTCGCGCCTGATCGGCGAAGTCGGGCAGGTGGAAAACACGGTCAAGGACATCGCCCAATCGGTCACCGAGTTCGTCCGCAGCACGGAATCGATCACCAACATGACCCGCCAGGTCAAGGACATCGCCGATCAGACCAACCTCCTGGCGCTCAACGCCGCCATCGAAGCCGCGCGCGCCGGCGAGCAGGGGCGCGGCTTTGCCGTGGTTGCCGACGAAGTGCGCAAGCTGGCCGAAAAATCCAGTACCTCCGCCGGCGAAATCGACGCCGTGACCCATACCCTTGCCCAGCAGGCCGAAGTAGTGCGGAGGTCCATCGAGAGCGGCCTCGAGCACATTGCGTCGAGCCAGAATTCCATGGGCACGGTTGCCGAAGTGCTGGCCTCGGCCAGCACTTCGGTCACCGAAGTCGGCCGCGGCCTCGATGCCATTGCCAGCGCCACCGACCAGCAGCGCCGCGTCAGCGGCGAAGTGGCGCAGAACATCGAGTCGATCGC
>JAIOPW010000484.1 GCA_021413665.1 Rhodocyclales bacterium
TTGCCGGAGTACCCTTGAACCTCGAAAGTCCACACCAGGTGGCCGCCGCGGGTATCGCGCGCACCTTCCAGAACATCCGCCTCTTCGGCAACATGACCGCGCTGGAGAACGTCATGGTCGGCCGCCACGTCCGAACCCGCGTCGGCGTGTTCGGTGCGATCCTGCGCACCCGTACCGAGCGCGCCGAGGAAGCGGCGATCCGCCGCCGAGCCGGCGAGCTGCTGCATTACGTCGGCATTGCCGACCGCGCCGATGACCTGGCGCGCCACCTCTCCTATGGCGACCAGCGCAGGCTGGAAATCGCCCGGGCGCTCGCTACCGATCCAAAGCTGCTGGCGCTTGACGAGCCCGCCGCCGGCATGAACGCGACGGAAACCGCGGCGCTGCGCGTACTGATAGAGGGCGTGCGCCGGGACGGGCTGACCGTGCTGTTGATCGAGCACGACGTCAAGCTGGTGCTGGGACTGTGCGACCGCGTTGCCGTACTCGATTACGGCGAAAAAATTGCCGAGGACGTGCCGGATGTCGTGAGAGCCAACCCGAAGGTCATCGAGGCCTATCTTGGCAAAAGCGCTGCTTGAGGCTCTGAACCTCCAGATTCACTACGGCGGGATCGCCGCCGTGAAGGGAATATCCCTTGTTGTCGAGGAAGGCGAACTCGTCTGCCTGATCGGAGCCAACGGCGCGGGCAAGACATCCACCCTCAAGGCCCTGGCGCGCATGATTCCGTCGCAAGGCGAGATTCATTACTGCAACGAACGTATCGAGGCGTGCCCCGGCCACGACCTGATCGGGAAGGGTTTGGCCCTGGTACCCGAAGGCCGCGGCATCTTCGCCCGCCTGACGGTTGCCGAGAACCTCGCCATGGGCGCTTACCACCGCAAGGACAATGCCGGCATTGCCGCCGATCTTGAGCACATCTACGGACTGTTGCCGCGCCTCAAGGAACGCGCCGCTCAAGTCGCAGGAACATTGTCCGGCGGCGAACAGCAGATGCTCGCCATCGGCCGCGCGCTGATGGGCCGTCCCAGGTTGCTGCTGCTCGACGAACCTTCTATGGGACTCGCCCCCTTGATGGTGGAAAAGGTCTTCGAAGTGGTTCGGGCCGTCGCCGCAGGGGGCATGACGATTCTGCTGGTTGAACAAAACGCCAGACTCGCGCTGGAGGTCTGCTCGCGTGGCTACGTCATGGAAAGCGGCCAGATCACCCTGGCCGACACGTCGTCGGCGCTGCTCGCCGATTCGCGGGTGCGCACTGCCTACCTGGGCGAGTAATCGGCGGGAAAATACTGGCGCGCCATGCGCTGGCAATAGGCGACCAGATTGGCATGGCCGGCAGCAGCCGCCTTGATCGGCGTTTCCAGCGGAACCATCAGGATATTGGCAAGGAAGGCGGTGGCAACCGCGTCTATCGATGTGGGGCGGGCGCCAAGGAAATAATCCTGGCGTCCAAGCAGGATCGCCAGGGCGTCGACGTCGGCAATGCCCAGCGCGTGAATCTGTTCGGGTGCGTGGCGGCCCATGCCATGTCCGTGCAATTCGGCGCGAATACCGCGTCGGGCCACCCAGGGCACGATCATGCGCAACGGCCAGGGCAGGGTGCCAAAAAATCCCGCTCTTGTCATTTCCCATCCCTGCGGCGCAATCCATCGATCGTAAAGCACGGTCCAGTAGAGATGTTCCTCTATCAAGCGTGCGATTGCCAGTGCGTGAGCGCTTTGCGACGCATCCAGCGGACCATCGAGCGGATCGCCAAACTTGTGCTTCAAGTATTCGATGACCAGGCCCGAATCGGCCACTGCCGTGCCGTCATCATCGATCCATGGCAGCTTGCCCTTCGGCGCCTTGTGCATTTCCAGGGTATAGCGGTTCCGATAGGGCAGGCCAGCCATGCGCAAGTACAGCTCCAGCTTGAGGCAGAAGGGGCTGGCATTGGGCAGGCCGAAGGCTGGTGGGAACTGGTAAAGGGTAATCATGTCGCTGCTCCCGGGGGCGCAAACGTGAAGGCGTCGGCGAAGAATTCTTCGGCCGGCAAACCATGCGCCAGAAACTCCGCACGCGCCGCGTCGATCATCGCCGGCGCGCCGCAGGCATAGACCTGGCAGCCCGAGAGATCGGCGTGATCCTCCAGTACGGCGCGATGCACCAGGCCGCTGCGTCCGGGCCAGGCGTCTTGGGCTGTCGCATCCGACAACACCGGCACGTATCGAATATGGTCATGGCGGGCGGCCCAGGCGGCCGGCAAATCGGGCAGATAGAGTCCGGCGCGATTGCGCGCACCCCAGTAGATTTCCATCGGCCGCCCAATGTGACTGTGAATGGCGTGTTCCACCAGCGCCTTGATCGGCGCGAAGCCCGTGCCACCCGCAAGCAGAATCACCGGCTTGGTCGATTCCTCGCGCAGGAAAAAACTGCCATAGGGGCCCTGAAAGCGCAGGATATCCTTTTCCTTCATGCCGCCGAAGACATGACCAGTGAATTCTCCGTCAGCGATCAGGCGAACATGGAGTTGCAGGAAGCCGTCATCATGTGGCGCGTTGGCGATGGAGAACGCGCGACGCTTGCCGTCCTTCAGCAGGAACTCGATGTACTGCCCGGCGAGAAACTGCAGGCGCTCGTTGGCCGGCAACTTGAGGTTCAGCACGATGACGTCATCAGCCACGCGCTCGATCCGCTGCACGCGGCAGGGCATGATCTTGACCGGAATGTCCCTGGCGGTGCCGACTTCACGGCATTCCAGCACCAGGTCTGACAGCGGCTTCGCGCAACAGAACAATGCCAAGCCGCCGGCGCGGTCGGCGGTGGACAAGGCCTGCTCCTGCGCCGCGCCGTGATCCACCAACCCGTCGATCACCTTTCCCTTGCAGGCGCCGCATGCGCCGTTGCGGCATCCATACGGAAGCGTGAGGCCGGCATCGAGCGCCGCCTGCAACACCGTATCGCCGCCGTTGGTGCTGAAGCTGTGCCCGCTGGGCTGAAGAGTGACGCTAAATGAGGCGGCTGAGGCCATGCGATAATCGTCCGATGCGTAGATTGCTGATCATTGGTTGCGGTGACGTCATGCGCCGCGCGTTGCCGGAGCTCGTATTGCGCTGGCACGTGCTGGCACTGGTGCGCAGCCACGACCCGCAACTGGCCGCGCTGGGCATCACTCAGATCGAAGGCGATCTCGACCAGCCCGACACGCTGACGCGACTGGCCGGCATTTCGGACGCCGTGATACACAGCGCGCCGCCGCCGCCGCAAGGCGCCGATGACACACGCACACGGAACCTGATTGCCGTTCTGCGGCGCGGGAAAAGTCTACCACGGCAACTTGTGTACATCAGCACCAGTGGAGTCTATGGCGATTGTGGCGGCGCCCGGGTCAGCGAGACCCGAGCGCCCGCCGCACAGTCGGCGCGGGCAGCACGGCGGGTCGATGCGGAACGGCGCTTGCGCAGGTTCGGCCGGGAGCGCGGGTACCATTGTCGCGTCAGCATCCTGCGCGCGCCGGGCATCTATGCGGCGGACCGACTGCCCCTGGAGCGGCTGCACAAAGGCCTGCCGCTCATGCTTCACAGCGAAGACAGCCATACCAACCACATCCACGCCGACGATCTCGGTCGCGCCTGCATCGCGGCGCTGGCGCGAGGACGGCCCAATCGGGTGTACAACATCAGCGACGACTCCTCGCTGGCCATGGGCGAATGGTTCGACATGCTTGCCGACAGCTTCTCACTGCCGCGCGCGCCCCGCCTGCCGCGGGAGGACGTCCGCCGCAGCGTGCCACCGCTGCAGTGGTCATTCATGAGCGAATCCCGGCGGCTCGACAACCGTCGGATGCGGCGGGAACTGCGGCTGCACCTGCGCTATCCGACCGTGGCGACCGGCCTCGGGGAGGTCGTCAACAAGGAAACACCATGCTCTGGATAAAAGCCTTTCATATCATTTTCGTGGTGAGCTGGTTCGCCGGACTGTTCTATCTGCCACGAATTTTCGTGAACCTAGCCATGGTGCCCGCCGACAGCGGGGCCGAACGTGCCCGCCTGCTGCTGATGGCAAAAAAACTGTTCCGCTTCATCACTCCGCTCGGCGTATTGGCCATCGGGCTCGGCCTGTGGCTATGGTTCGGTTTCGGCTTCACGGGCGGCTGGCTGCATGCCAAGACCGCGCTGGTAATCGGCCTCGCCGCCTATCACGTCTGGTGCGGCATGCTGCTCGCCGAATTTGCCAGCGGCAGATCGACCAGGACCCACGTCTGGTTTCGGTTCTTCAACGAAGTACCGGTACTCGCACTGACCATCATCTGCATCCTGGTAGTGGTAAAACCATTCTGAGCATGAACCACTATTTCGCCACCTGCCCGCGCGGCCTCGAGGCCCTGCTTGCGGAAGACCTTGCCGGCGCCGGCGGCACGGACATTACCACGGTTCCCGGCGGTGCCAGTTGCAACGGCAGCCTCGAAACCGGTTACCGGATCAACCTTGAGTCACGCATCGCGACGCGGGCCTTGTGGCGCGTCACGCGCGGCGCCTATCGCAACGAAGCCGAAGTCTATCAACTGGCCTACAACGTCGATTGGTCGCGCCTGTTCTCGGTCGATCGCTCGATCCGGGTCTACGTCACGGCGATCCGTTCGCCGCTGAAGAGCATCGAATTCATCACGCTCAAGGTCAAGGACGCCGTCTGCGACCGCTTCCGCGCCGAGACCGGGCGACGCCCCAGCGTCAATACCCGCACCCCCGAGGTTCGCATTCACCTCTTTATTACGGACCAGCAGGCCACGCTCTACCTCGACACCTCCGGCGAGCCGCTGTACATGCGCGGCCACAAGCTGGCCAAGGTGGGTGCGCCGCTCAAGGAAAACCTCGCCGCCGGTATCCTGCGACTGTCCGGCTGGCAGCCGGGAACACCGCTGCTCGACCCGATGTGCGGTAGCGGCACCTTCCTGCTGGAAGCAGCGCAGATATGCCTCGATGACGCGCCGGGACTCTCGCGCGAACCGGGGGATTTCGGCTTCGAGCATCTCAAGTCGTTTGACGCCGGCCTCTGGCGCAAGCTGCAACGCGAAGCGGCGGAGCGCCGCCGAGAGACCGTTGCCCTACCCATATTCGGCAGCGACATTTCCGCCGACGCCGTCGCCCGCACCCAGCAGAATCTTGCCGGCGCCGGGCTTGACGACCTGGTTACGCTGCAACAGTCGGACCTGCTGACTCGAACGGCCCCGGCGCCATCGGGGGTGCTGGTGGCCAACCCGCCTTACGGCGAACGACTGGGCAGTGAAGAGGAACTGGCGGCCTTCTACCCCGTCCTCGGCGACGCGCTCAAACAGCGCTTCGCCGGCTGGAACTGCTGGTTCCTGTCGGCCGACACGCGCCTGCCGAAGCTGATCCGGCTACAGACGTCGCGCAAGATCCCGCTCTACAACGGCGCGCTCGAATGCCGCCTGTACCACATCGAAATTATCGCCGGCAGCCGGCGCGACAGATAGACCCCATGCGTCAGCCCAGCGCGCAGGCAGCAGCTAGATGAACGGCCTGATGATCGGCCACAAGAGCTTGATGCCCAGTACCACGATAATCGACCAGATCAGCCACTTGCTGCGTATCAGCATCAACAGCAACTCGCCCAGACCCTGAGCCTGGCTGCCGGGATTGGCCCGGGTCGGAGGACGCCTGTCAGGGGTCGGGATGAAGCGGTCCGACCGGGCAATGATCGTGTCGCGCGAAACTGAAGGGTCATCGAAGGCGTCTATCTTCAGCCGTGCCTGATCCTCTTCATCAACCAGACGGTAAACGGCCTCGGGATCCATGCTCAGCTTCTTTCCCCGGTCTATGGCACGACGCCTCTTGTTGACCTGTGCCAGGAACAACACTTCGGTGGCGACCGCAACCGGCAAGCCCTGGCGTGCCCCATCGCGGGCATCCATGATCAGCCGGCTGAGGAAGGTATCGAGATCATCAGTGCCCCAGATGGCGCAGATCTTCTGCGTCAGATGCCCGATGTCTTCCAGCGCCGCGCGCGAATCGGACTGGTTTGCGGAATTTGGAGAATGGGCGGTCATGAGTCCAATGACGAAGGAGTACGAGTCTCGGCTGGGTACGCCGAAGTGCCGCCACGCAGGGATGGCGGCAAACAATCACTATGTCATTATACGATATCCAGGTGCTGGATGCCGCTGTTGCGGTCCATGTCCTGCGACTGCTTGCTGTAGAGCTTGATCATCAGGCGCACTTCGTTCATCGAATCCGCAAAACGCAACGCATCGTCGTAGCTGATGCGGCCCTCCTCGAAGAGGTCGAAGAGTGCCATGTCGAAGGTCTTCATGCCGAGTTCCTTCGACTTCTTCATGATTTCCTTGATGCTGTGAATCTCGCCCTTGAAGATCAGGTCGGCGATCAGCGGCGAGTTGAGCAGGACTTCCACCGCCGCCGCCCGGCCCTTGCCTTCCTTGACCGGAATCAGGCGCTGCGAGACGACGGCCTTGAGGTTGAGCGACAGGTCCATCAACAACTGCGGCCGACGTTCTTCCGGGAAGAAGTTGATGATGCGGTCGATCGCCTGGTTGGCGTTGTTGGCGTGCAGCGTGCCCATGGCCAGGTGGCCGGTCTCGGCAAAGGCGATGGCGTGCTCCATGACCTCGCGGTCGCGGATTTCGCCGATCAGGATCACGTCGGGCGCCTGACGCAAAGTGTTCTTCAGGGCGACCTCCCAGGAATCGGTATCGACGCCGACTTCGCGCTGGGTAATCACGCAGTTGCGGTGCTCATGCACGTATTCGACCGGATCCTCGATGGTGATGATGTGGCCATAGCTGTTCTGGTTGCGGTAGCCGATCATCGCCGCCAGCGAAGTCGA
>JAIOPW010000511.1 GCA_021413665.1 Rhodocyclales bacterium
GCTTCGGAAAGGCTGGGATGCCAGAGCAGTTCGATGCCCTCGTCGGCAAGTTCACGAAACAGGGATCCGTGTTCGCTGCCCAGCCATGACAGGGTGCAGCCGCCGCAGCCGCCAGACTGGAGCCAGAGAAGGTTCATGACAACCTCCCCTCGGGCCGCCCCAAGGGAGGCTGAGTCATGGCACCCGGAGGCGGCGCAGCCGCCGAACCATTGTCACCCCTTCCCGCGGGGAAGAGGCTGGGGGATAGGCTCATCATTCGCTGCCTCCGAGCCCCAAACGCGAGAGCTTCATGCGCAGCCCGACGCGGGTCAGGCCGAGCTCTTCGGCGACGCGTGTCTTGTTGCCGCCGTGACGGCGCAAGGCCGCATCGATCACCTGTGCCTCAAGCTGATCGAGCAGTTCCTTGAGCGTCGCGCCTTCCGGGTCGAACAGGGGCGACTTCGCGGTGATGAAAGCGGCCGAGTGGCTCACCTGCGGCGAAAACAACCCGGCGTCGAGCACGTCGCCATCGCCCAGCGCCAGCGCGCGCAATATCTCGTTCTGCAGCTCGCGCACATTGCCGGGCCAGCGATAGGCCATCAGGCATTTCATCGCCGCATCGGAAAATCGCCGTCCCGGACTCTGCCTGCCTTCGCTCTGTGTGAATGGGTTTCCCCTTCGCGTGCCGTCAACTTCGCTTTGCGAGCCGGCAGGCGCCGACTTTTTGAACAGGTCGGCGACGATCAGCGGAATGTCCTGCGGCCGTTCACGCAGGCTGGGCATGTGGAAAGTGATGCCGGCGATGCGATAGTAAAGATCCTGGCGGAAACGACCGCTGGCGACATCGGCTTCAAGATTGCGGTTGGTGGCGGCGATGATGCGCACATCCACCGGCACCGAACGCGGGCTGCCGACCGGACGCACTTCGCCTTCCTGCAGCGCACGCAGCAGCTTTACCTGGAAGGCCGGCGAGGTGTCGCCGATTTCGTCGAGGAACAGAGTGCCGCCGTCGGCCTGCTGGAACAGGCCGATGCGGTCTTCATGGGCGCCGGTGTAGGCGCCCTTTTTGTGGCCGAACAGCTCGGCTTCGAACAGGGTATCGGGCATGGCGCCGCAGTTTTCGACGACGAAGGGACGCTCGGCGCGTTCGCTGGTGTAGTGGATGGCGCGGGCCAGCAGTTCCTTGCCGGTGCCTGATTCGCCAGTGACGAGCACCGAGAGTTCGTGCCCGGCAATTCGTTGCGCCACATCGCAAATGCCGTTCAGCGGGCTGTCGGCCGCGCGCGTCAGGCGATCAAAGCCGGACCGGGCCCGCACCCGCCCGCGCCGGCTGGCGACGCGCTGCACCAGCTGCTCCGGGCTGTCACGCAATTCGAGCGAGAGGCGCTGGTTCTCCTGTTGCAGACGCCATACGTCGGCCGCGCTTTTCAGGGTCAGCAGCAACTGGTCGGGATGCCATGGCTTCAGCAGGTACTGCCAGATGCCGGCATCATTGATGCCGGAAATGATGTCTTCGGCCTCGGTGTACCCGGAAAGGATCAAACGTACCGTGTCAGGCCACTGGCTGCGCACCCGGCGCAGGAATTCGACGCCCGAGGTGCCCGGCATGCGCTGGTCGGAGACCACGATGTGCACGAACTCGCGCGCCATGATGACTTCGCCTTCCTCGGCGGAAGCTGCGGTCAACACGATGAAATCCTCTTCCAGCGTCCGGCGCAGGGTCTCCAGCGAGCGCAGCTCGTCGTCGACCACCAGGACGGTCAGCGGCGTGCGCGCTTTCATTCCGGAACCTTCCAGCCAAGGTCGCGGTGGCGCGCAAGGTGGCGCGGCGTCCACGAGGCCAGTGACTTGCGCACAAAATGATGGCGGGCAACATGGTAGCTGGGGTCGAAGCCGTAGAAATTGCGCCGCATGTGGTTCAGTTCTTCGTCGCGATAAGCGGCCAGCGGCTTTTTGGCTTCGTCCTGCGCGCGACATGCGCGCTTGGCTTCCAGCCTGTCCACGAGATCCGGTGCGGCGGCAATCTCCGCAGCGCGCCGCGCCACGTCGATGCGGAACGCGTCCTGATCGCCAGCCAGGCAGGCATCGATGAATCGACTTTCGACTGCGCCTTGCGCCGTCAGCGGCTGGCGGTTGCGCATGATGGCCCGCGCCGCCTCGTCGCCGACGCGACGGGGCAGCAGGTAGGTCCAGTATTCCGAACCGAAGAGGTTGCCCATGTTCTTGTAGTGCGGATTCAGCATTACGCCATCGCGCGCCCAGACCAGGTCCGCTGCCCGCGCCAGGAAACAGCCGCCGGCGCCCGCATTGCCGGCCAGCGTGGCGACCGTGATCCGGCCATCGGTCTCGATCAGTTCAAGCGCCAGATCATTCATCGCATTGATGTTGTTCCAGGATTCGTCAGCCGGCGACCCGTCACCCAAACTCGCCGCTTCGATCACATTGAGATGAATGCCATTGGACCAGAAGTCGGTACCTCCCAGCAAGACCAGCACCCGCGCCGGGCGCGTTTTCGCCCAGGCCAGGGCGGCGCGCAGGCGCCGGCACTGGGTGGTCGACATCGCTCCGTTGTAGAACTCGAAATGCAGAAAGCCGACGCCTTCCGATTCTTCGTAAGCGATGTCCTGCCACGTCTGGCCCTCGGCGCGCCACCAGCCTTCAAGCGCGATCTCGGGAAGTGCCGCCGACTCGCCGGCAAAAGCCAGCGTCGTCGGCAACTTGAAATCGCCCGTCCGTTTGACATGGCCGATCCAGACCGCGCCATCGCTTGTTTTGCGCAGGACCGCAGTCTGCCGTCGCGCCAGCAGATCGCCGGGACGGGCGTCCGGGGCGCCGAGCAAGGCAGCCTCCGGCGAGGCGTCGAAGATGTGACAGGCAGTCCCGAACAGGCTATCGGCGACGCCGGGAAAGCCGTCTGCGGCGTTGATCTTGCGCAGCACGGTGGCAGTTTCGTCGCGTTGCCAGTCGATGGCGCGGTCAGCCTGATGCATCAGCGGTCGCACGCTGCCGCGCGCCTCCTTGCATGCCGACAGCGGCGCCGGCGTGTAGCCTCCCGCTGCAAAGCGCTCCACCGCCTGCCGCACCGCCTGCGTCGCCGCCTGCATCACCTCGTGGCGATAAATGCTGGCCTTTTTCGCCTCACGCAGCGGAAACGTGGCACTGGCCCAGACCGGGCCCGCATCCATTTCGGCTTCGGCCTGCAGCACGGTGACGCCCCACTCCGCTTCCCCCGACTGGATCGCCCAGTCCAGTGCCGACGGACCGCGGTCGCCAACGATGCCCGGATGGACGACCAGGCAGACATGGTGTTTCCAGATTGATTCCGGGATCGCCCGGCGCAGGTAAGGGGCCACGATCAGGTCGGGCCGAAACAGCGCGACCGCTTCCTCGGCCACGCTGTCGGCAATGTCGAACTCGATGGAAATCTCATGTCCGAGCCGCTGCAACTCGGCACCGAGCCGCTGCGTGAGGCTGTTGAAGGCATGCGTCAGGAGCAGGATGCGCATCGGCAGACCATTCAGCAGATTCTCGGCAGCTGGTCACCCGCCAGCCAGTCGACGATGCGCTTGCCGCCGAAGGACGTGGTGAGTTGGACAAAATGGTGATCGTCGGCGACCACGTCGCCGATGAAGCAGGCATCGCGTCCCAGCGGGTGGGCGCGCATGGCATTGAGCAGCAACTCGGCGTCCAGCGCCGAGCAGATCGCGATCAGCTTGCCTTCGTTGGCGACGTAGAGCGGATCGAGGCCGAGGAACTCGCAGGCCGCGGCCACGACCGGCTTCACCGGGATGCGCTCCTCGTACAGCATCATGCCCACGCCGGACTGGCCGGCGATCTCGTTCAATGTGGCCGCCAGTCCGCCGCGCGTCGGGTCGCGCAGGCAGCGCAGATCGGCGCCGCTGGCGAGCATGGCGGCGACCAGTCCGTTCAAAGCAGCGGTATCGGATTCGATCGGCGCGTCGAAGGAGAGGTTCTCGCGTTGGCTCATGATCGCCACGCCGTGGTCGCCCAGCGAGCCGGAAACGAGGATGACGTCGCCCGGCCGCGCCCTGCTGCCGCCGAGTTCGAGGCCGTCGGCCAGCACCCCGACACCGGTCGTGGTGATGAACACGCCGTCGCCCTTGCCGCGCTCGACCACCTTGGTGTCGCCGGTCACCACCGGCACGCCGGCTTCGCGCGCGGCCCCGGCCATGGACTCGACGATGCGCGCCAGGTCGGCCAGCGGGAAACCCTCCTCGAGGATGAAACCGGCCGAAAGATAAAGCGGTGTCGCGCCCATCACCGCCACATCATTCACCGTGCCATGCACCGAAAGGCAGCCGATGTCGCCGCCGGGAAAGAACAGCGGCGAAACCACGTGGCAGTCGGTCGACATCACCAGCCGTCCCGGCCGGCCGTTGATAGTCGGCGCCGGCAACACGGCGCCGTCGTTGCCCTGCCCCAGGTATTCGTTGCCCAGGTGCCTGGCGAACAGTTCCGAGATCAGTTGCACCATCGAACGCCCGCCCGAGCCGTGCGTCAGGTCGACGCAACCGTGCTTCAGGTCGAGCGGACGCACATAGCCTCTTTTTACCTCTACCATTTAATGCATGTCCTTGTAACGTCCAAAACGGTAATGCGCGGCACAGGCACCTTCCGAACTGACCATGCAGGAGCCGATGGGATTCTCGGGCGTACACACCGTGCCGAATATCTTGCAGTCCTGCGGTCGCTTGACGCCGCGCAGGATGGCGCCGCATTCGCAGGCCTTGTTGTCGGGCACCGAAACGTAGTCGATGGCGAAGCGACGCTCGGCGTCGTAGCTTGCGTACTTCTGCCGTATCCTCAGCGCCGAATAGGGCACCACCGACAGGCCGCGCCACTCGAACTCGCGCCGCAGTTCGAAGACCTCGGCGACGCGGTCCTGGGCCTTGAGGTTGCCGTCGCGGCTCACGGCGCGCGAGAACTCGTTTTCAACTTCGGCGCGGCCTTCGTTCACCTGGCGCACCAGCATCAGGATGGCCTGCATCACGTCGAGCGGCTCGAAGCCGGCGATGACCACCGGCTTGCGGTATTCCTCGGCGAAGAATTCGTAGGGCCGGCTGCCGATCACCGTGGACACATGCGCCGGGCCGATGAAGCCGTCCAGCGGCACCGTGCCCCACTGCCGCACTTCCGGCGATTCTAGGATGTTGCTGATGGCCGAGGGTGTCAGCACATGACAGCAGAGCACGCTGAAATTTGTCAGCCCCTCGGCCTCGGACTGCTGGATGGCAACCGCCGTCGGCGGCGTGGTGGTCTCGAAGCCGATGGCGAAGAACACCACTTCGCGTTGCGGGTTGTCGCGCGCGATCTGCAAGGCATCGATGGTCGAATACACCATGCGGATATCGCCGCCGCGCGCCTTGGCCTTCATCAGCGAGAGGCCGTCGGACGCGGGAACGCGCAGAGTGTCGCCGTAGGTGCACAAGATCACGCCCTGCTTCAGGGCGAGGTCGATCGCCATGTCCACGCGGCCGATCGGCAGCACACAGACCGGGCAGCCGGGGCCGTGCACCATGCGCACCGAAGGCGGCAGCAGGTCGGTCAGGCCGTAGCGCGAAATGGCATGGGTGTGGCCGCCGCAGAACTCCATGAAGCTGTAGCTGCGTCCGGCCCGGACTTCGGCGGCGATGCTCCGCGCGAGGTTCTTCGCCAGTTGGCCGTCGCGGAATTCGTCGATGTATTTCACGAGGCCGCAGTTTCTCCGATGGTTCCGGACTCGTTGAGTTCCGCAAACAGGGCAAGCGTCCTTTTCGCCTCCTCGGGATCGAGTTTCGACAGCGCATAACCGACGTGGAGGATCACGTAGTCGCCGACCTGCACGTCGGCCAGCAGGGCCAGCGAGACTTCCTTGCGCACGCCGTCGAGCTCGACGATCGCCGTATCGCCGGCGCCGACTTCTACCACTTTCACGGGAATGGCCAGGCACATGGTTCTATTTTTCCAATAGCTGAATTGCGACCCAGGCCTGGCCCAGGGAAATCGCGGCATCGCCGGGCAGCAGCGTGCGCGGCATCAGAAGCGTCAGCCCGGTCGGCGGGATCTTTTCGCTCAGGCCGGCGCGCAGAAGTTTGTTGGAAAGGCAGCCACCGCCGCACGCCAGGCGCGCAATGCCGCTCGCCTCGGCGGCGCGGGCCACCCAGTGCAGCAGCGCCACCACCAGCGTGGCGTGGAACAGCGCGGCGCCGTAGGCCGCATCCGGCTCGGACGACAGGGCATCCAGCAGCGGCAGCAGGTCAAGTTCGCCATTGGCATCGATGCGCCAGCCATCGTCGAGCGGCGCTGGCCAGCCATGCGTCTCGATATACGCCGTGGCGTGCTGCTCCAACGCAATGGCGGCCTGCGCTTCGAACTCCATCTTCGGACAAATGCCGAGCAAGCCGGCAGCGGCGTCGAAGACACGGCCCATGCTCGACGTACGCGGACAGTTCACCGCTTTTTCCAGCATCGCCGCCACCGTTCCGGCACCCGGCTGGTCGGCGAAACGCGCCGCGATTTCCCCACCGCGGCCGAGGTCGGACAGTGCGGCGGCCGCCATGCGCCAGGGATCGCGCGCCGCGCGGTCGCCCCCCGGAAGCGCCAGAGGCCGCAAGTGGCCAATGCGGCTGAAGGTGGCGCCATCGACGCTGAGCAGTTCGCCGCCCCAGGCCCGGCCGTCGGTACCGAGGCCGACGCCGTCCAGCGCCAGGCCCAGCATCGGCCCGCGGATACCATGTTCGGCGGCGACCGCCGCGATGTGGGCATGATGGTGCTGGACGCCTATCGCCTCGACGCCGAATTCCCCGGCCAGTTGCAGCGCGAACCGGGTCGAATGCAGGTCGGGATGCAGGTCGTGCGCGATCGCCACCGGTCGCCCGCCCGTGGTTGCGAGGGCAGCCAGCAGTTCGCGCACCGTCGCCTCGTGGGCGAGGCAGGCCTCGGCCTGAAACAGGTCGCCCACCGTGTGCGAGACCCAGGCCTGCCGGATGCGTTCAGTGGCCCCGCGACGCAAGTTGCCCTTCGAGCTCGGCAACCCTGCGCTTGAGGGCATCGACGCTTTCTTGCCGCGCGCCAAGCGCTTCGGCGCCGCCCCTCTCGATCCAGCCCAGCCACTGGTCCATGCCCTGCCCCGAGGTCGCCGACACCTGGATCACCTCGATGGCGGGGTTCACCCGGCGTGCGAACTCGATCGCCGCCTCGACCTTGAAACTCACGTAGGGCAGCAGG
>JAIOPW010000512.1 GCA_021413665.1 Rhodocyclales bacterium
GCGCAGGCGCGGCGCGTGAAGGAAGGGCGGGCGGGGCTGCGGGGGCACGTCGCGCGCAAGCGGTTCGGGCAGAACTTCCTGGTCGCACCGGGGATTATTCGCAAGATCGTCGACGTCATCGGGCCGCGGGCGGGTGACACGGTTGTGGAAATCGGACCGGGCCTGGGAGCGCTTACCGAACCATTGCTGGAACGCATCGATCACCTGCACGTGGTCGAGATCGATCGCGACCTCATCGCACGCCTGGCGAGCCGCTTTCCGCCTGAGCGCCTGTCCATCCACGAAGGCGACGCGCTCGAATTCGACTTTGGCGCGCTGAAGGGCGACGGGCCGCTGAAGATTGCCGGCAATCTGCCCTACAACATCTCCAGCCCGCTGCTGTTCCACCTGGTTGCGTGCGCTCCGCTGGTGCATGACATGCACTTCATGCTGCAAAAGGAGGTAGTCGACCGCATGGTGGCCGAGCCCGGCAGCAAGGCCTTCGGGCGTCTGTCGGTAATGCTGCAGTATCACTATTACATGGAGCGCATGTTCGTCGTGCCGCCGGGCGCGTTCAATCCCCCGCCGAAGGTCGACTCCGCCATCGTGCGCATGATCCCGCGCGTGGCAGGCGCGGAAGTCGACGATGGTGGGCTCTGCGTACCTGGAATTCCGCGTCGCGGGCAGGTGACGGCGAAAGATCCGGACCTGTTCGCCCGGGTGGTCACCGCCGCATTCTCGCAGCGGCGCAAGATGCTGCGCAACACGCTGCGCGAGTTCATCAACGAGACCGATCTCGCTGCGGTCGGCATTGCGCCCACCGCGCGCGCAGAAGACATCGCCGTCGCCGACTACGTGCGTCTCGCCAACACGCTGGCCGACTTTGTCCGCCGCTGATTTCGCCATTGCCGGACAACGGCGGCGGATTGCCGTCATCGGCGGCGGTCCGGCCGGCCTGATGGCAGCGGAGGTGCTGAGCGGCGCCGGAATGCGCGTCGATGTATTCGACGCCATGCCTTCCGTCGGCCGCAAGTTTCTTCTCGCCGGTCGTGGCGGCCTCAACCTGACGCACTCCGAGGGTACGGATGCATTTCTTTCGCGCTACGGAAGCCGTCGCGAGCAGATCGGGCGCTGGCTTGGGGAGTTTGGTCCGCAGCAACTGCGCGACTGGGCGCATGACCTGGGTGTCCCGACTTTCATTGGCAGTTCCGGCCGGGTCTTTCCGCAGGAAATGAAGGCGGCGCCACTGCTGCGCGCCTGGCTGCATCGCCTGCGCGCTGCCGGCGTGGTGTTCCACTCCCGTCATCGCTGGCTCGGCTGGTGGCAGAACGGACCTGCGTTGCATTTTGAGACGCCATCCGGCGCAGCGATTGTCGAAGCCGATGCCGTGATTCTGGCCCTTGGCGGCGGCAGCTGGTCGCGGTTGGGATCCGATGGCGCCTGGCTGCCGCTGCTGGCGGGGCGCGGGATCGGAGTACGGCCGCTGCGTCCGGCGAATTGCGGATTCGATGTCGCCTGGAGCCAGCATTTGCGCCAGCGCTTTGCCGGCGCGCCGGTGAAGGCGGTCGGCGCGATTTGTTCGGCACCAGACGGTTCGCCGTTCAGGCGTGAAGGCGAATTCCTGATCACCGAATATGGAGTCGAAGGCAGCCTGATCTATTCCCTCTCCGCGGCGTTGCGCGATTGCATCGAGGCCACGGGAAGCGCTACTTTGCGACTCGACCTTGCACCGGGACGCGACCTGCAACGCTTGACGGAAGATCTCGCATCGCCGCGCGGTCGCGACTCGATCTCCAATCATCTGCGGCGCCACGCCGGAATTTCCGGCGTGAAGGCGGCCCTGCTCCACGAATGCGCCGCTGTGGCGGATTTCGCCGACGCGGCGCAGCTCGCGGCAACCATCAAGTCGCTGCCACTGCGCCTGCTCGCGACGCGTCCGCTGGACGAAGCAATCAGCAGCGCCGGCGGCGTTCACTTCGCATCGGTGGACGCAAATCTCATGCTGCATTTGCTGCCCGGTATCTTTTGCGCCGGAGAAATGCTGGACTGGGAGGCGCCGACCGGCGGCTATCTGCTCACGGCCTGTTTTGCCAGCGGATACATCGCCGGGCATGGCGTACTGCGCTGGCTAGGCGCGGCGCGTGCGGCGACGTGACGCCAGTGTTGTCCTTTGTGGTCGCCCGGCCCCGTTGCCCATAGTGTTCCGCCATATGCTTCTGGTTCTGCTTCTGGCTGTCGGGTTGCCCGTCGCGCACGCCCAGCCTCGTCCGCCGGACGGGAGCGAACTGCAACTTTTTGTCGAGAACGATCTGCTGGCGCGTACCGACCGCTATTACACGAATGGCATCAAGCTGGGCGGCGGTGCGCCATTCGACCTGCTTCAACTGCCCGCCACGGCGGTGCTCAAGCAACTGGCACCGGAGGGCAGCGGCGCCATCCACCTTGGCCTTTTTCTTGGCCAGAACCTCTACACGCCGAAGTCAATCAGCATCAGCCAGGCCCAACCCTTCGACCGCCCCTGGGCCGCCTGGCTCTATCTGGGCGGCGTGGCGCAGCGGGCGAAAGACAATCGACTGGACACGGTGGAAATAGACCTTGGGCTGGTGGGCCCGTCGGCACTCGGCAAAGAGGTTCACGCCGGCTGGCACGATCTGATCGGTGCAACCCAGCCAAAAGGTTGGCACAACCAGATCCCCAACGAGCCCGCCTTCCTGGTTTCCTACATGGCGAAGAGCAAGCATGCCTTCGGCAGCGGACAGGGTATCGGCCTGGAACTGATTCCGCATGCCGGTGCGACCTTGGGTACGGTGATGACGCTGGCCCGCGTCGGGGCTCTGGTGCGCCTCGGTCGCCACATGACCGGCTTCGGCCCCGACACCATCGAGCCCGGCGGTGCCATGCTGCAGAACATGCGCCGCGACATCGAGCCCGGACGATCGCACGGCGTCGAGTGGTACGTCTTCGCCGGCCTCGATCACCGGCTCGTTGCGCACAATATTTTCCTCGATGGCGCGGTGTTTCGCGACAGTCCGTCTGTGCGCAAGCGACCGCACGTTTATGACGTCACGCTGGGTCTCAGCCTGCGCATTGACGCCACGCGCATCTCCGTGACGCGGGTAAGGCGAAGCGAGGAATTTTTTACTGCCGCCGGTACGGGCGGACTGCAAAATTTCGATTCGGTGAATTTGGGAATCGAGTTCTAGATCCGGTCGTGGCGGCGAGGGGATAGCCCGGCAGTGACGGCCCCGCGCAAGCCGACGGGCGGCCTGCGCAAGGGTGCAACGAGGGTTCAGCCCTGCGGCTTTTTCATGGCACAGGTGTTGAAGCCGAAGATCGCGTACGGCGGGCACCAGCCGATCGCTCCGGTTGCCAGGGGTACGACACCGATCCACGCCCATACCGGACCACCCATGGCGGCCCAGCCAACCAGTCCGACACCTGCAAGTATGCGAATGATGCGGTCGATGCCGCCAACGTTGAGTTTCATGGAGTTCTCCTTGAGGGGTTTTGCAACAGTGGGCGAATTAGACCACCGCGCTCTGCCGCTGACTGTAACCTAAGTCACAGAGGCGACCCGCCGCAAACCGGCGGGGTCGAGCACTTCCACCTGTTCGCGACCGAGCCGCACCAGGCCCTGCTCGGCGAATCCCTTGAGCAGCCGGCTGACCATTTCGCGCACGCTGCCCAGTTCGTCGGCCAGTTGCTGGTGGGTCGTGTGCAGCATGCGGCCCTTGCCCAGGAGCAGCGCCGCGAGTCGCTGGTCCAGCTTGCGGAAGGCGACTTCTTCCACCAGTTGCATCAGTTCGGCCATGCGCTCGGAAAAAAGCGCGAACACAAAATCACGAAAAGCTGGCTCGGCCAGCATTTCATCGAACAGTTGTCGCGGCAGCAGGGCCAGGGTTGTTGCGCCCTCGGTGACGCCCCTTGCGTTGTAATCAGCGTGACCGAGCAGGCAACTCGATGTGATGATGCAGCTCTCGCCCGCCAGCACTCGGTAAAGCGGCAGTTCGCGACCGCCGCTGCTGAGCTTGGCGACGCGGATGGCGCCATCGAGGATGAAGGGGAAGCCACCGCAGGGTTGCCGTTCGTCGAACACCACGGTTCCCGACGGTAGCGAAAGCATCTGCAAGCTGTCGCTGATGCGCCGTTGCAGCCCGGCGGGCAGCTTGGCCAGCACCGGATAGCGCGCGACCAGCGCCTCCGCATTCATCGTGGGCTGGTCTCCACGGTTGCCGCCAGTGTGGCCACTACGGGGGCATGATCGGAAGGGCGTTCCAGCTTGCGCGGGGTTTTGTCGATGACGCAGGCCCGGCATCCGTCGGCCAGCGGCTTCGAAAGCAGGATGTGGTCGATGCGCAAGCCGCGATTGAGCCTGAAGCCCATCTGCCGGTAATCCCACCACGAGTAGCTCTTCTCCGGCTGTTCAAAAAGGCGGAACGCATCCGTCAGGCCAAGGTCGAGGAACTGCCGGTAGGCGGCGCGCTCCGGTTCGCTGCAGAGGATCTGGTCCTTCCATGCCACCGGGTCGTGCACATCGCGATCGTCCGGCGCGATGTTGCAGTCGCCCAGCAGCGCGAGTCGCGGCGAGGCTTGCAGTTCCGCTCGCAGGTATTCCGCCAGCGCGGCGAGCCAGCGCAGCTTGTACTCGTACTTGTCGGAACCCACGGCCTGTCCGTTCGGCATGTAGGCGCAGACGATGCGCAGGCCATTCACCGTGGCCGTCAGTACGCGCTTCTGCGCGTCGGCAAATGCGGGAATGTCGAAGCGGATGTCCTCCAGAGGGCTGCGCGCGAGGATCGCGACGCCGTTGTAGGTCTTCTGTCCATTATGCGCGGCCTGGTAGCCGGCGGCTGCGAGTTCGGCATAGGGAAAGACCTTGTCCTCCATCTTGGTTTCCTGCAGGCAGAGCACATCGGCCTGCGTCGCCGCCAGCCAGTCGAGTACATGGGGCAGGCGCACCTTCAGGGAATTGACATTCCACGTCGCGATCTTCATTGCAACCCCCTTGCCGTTCATGGAGCTTCGGGCGGGATCTGAAAAAATAAAAGTGGGTCACTCGCAACAAGTGCCCACTTTCATGTCTGTTTGGTGCGCCCGGAGAGATTCGAACTCCCTACCCCTTGGTTCGTAGCCAAGTACTCTATCCAGATGAGCTACGGGCGCTTGAGAGGGGCGGATTATACCCAAGAATTCGCCCAAGACAAGCTGGTGGCCGGCGCTCGTGGCCGGTGCGCCGCAGCGGTTCAGTGTTTCTGCACGGCCCGGACGCGTTGCGCCAGGGCGCGGATCTGCTCGGCCGAGGCTTCGTCCGGCGTCTTGTCCTTCAATAGCAGCCAGAGCAGGCCGCCGTTGATGATGATCAGCGCGACTTCAATGTAGAGGATCGGCGTTACCAGTTGGCGCTGGGAGTTGTCGCCGAACAGGAAATAGAAGCCTTCGAAGGTGGGCAGGGCGGCTTTGCTGATTGCCGAAAAGAACTCGAAGGGCGGAAACAGGAGCACCAGCACCAGATTGATCGCCACCAGTGCCAGCACGGCTCTTTGGCGGCGATTACCGCCCGGACGCTCGCGCTTGCGCATCGGCGGGTCGCGTAGCAGGAGTAGTGCTATGCCGGCGTTGATCAGCACCACGATGATTTCCAGGGCAAGAAAGTTTGCATTGACCACCCGATTCTGATGGGGCCCGAAGGCGAAGTAGAACCCGTCGAAGGTTGGAATCCCGCCCCGTTGCAGGGAGATGTAATCATATGGCTGGAAGACCAGAAGCAGCGCGAGATTGGCGACTGCAAAGATCAACGCGATTCGTTGTGAATTGTTCATTGCGATTCTGCGCCGGCCACCGGCGACCGGCTTCTCCGTGCCTGACTGGTCGGCGTAGATTAGTCGAGAACAGGTATGAGCGCAACGCGCCCTGCCCGCGGCCTCGACACACCCGGGATCCCGCTTTGCCGGCCCGCGAAGCGGAATTCCCGGCAGGCAGAGCCCGGCGGGCGAGCGGCATCCCAGGCACGCAAAGCGCCCGGGACGGGGCGGATCACGTATAAACTCGTGCCTGTTCAAAGAATGAAGGGCCATGGCATGAAAAAGCTTCTCTGGATGCTTGTTGGTTGTGGCGCGACGTTCTCGGCCCTGGCCCAGGACATCAGCCTGCGCCACGATCTCGACGGCAAGGCACTGGACACCCTGGCAACCCTGGTAGTGCGCTTCAATGACGAGTCGAAAGGTAAGGGCCGGGTGCTGCTGCAGGATTCCCGGGGACTGGAAAACAGGCAATTGCTGCCGCACCTTGCCTTGATCGATCCCGACGACAGCATCAATTTCTTTGGCACGCAGCCGCGCTTTCGCCAGTTGCACGACGTCATGCGCGAAGCCGGTCTGAAGCTGGACGCCGCACAGTTCTATCCCCAGATCGTCGACGCGGTGGACGATGCCAGCGGGCGCATCCAGGCATTGCCTCTCGCACTGTCCCTACCGGTACTGCTCACCAACCGCCCCGCCTTGCGCAAGGCGGGGCTTGACCCTGATCAGCCGATCAAGACCTGGTGGGAACTACAAAAGGCAGCCGGGGAGATTTATGACCATGGCGGCAAATGCCCGCTGACCACGGCACGGTTTGCCTGGATCCATTCCGAAAATGTTTCGACGCAGGCCGGCGAGGCGGTGACCAGCCGGGTGGGCAATGTCGACAAGGTGCTGGTCAACGGCATGGTCAACGTCAAGCATCTGGCGCTTCTCGCCAGTTGGCAAAAGAGTCGCTACTTCCATTACTCGGGACCGGGGCGCGAAGGCAACCGGCGCTTTCTCAGCGGCGAGTGTGCGATGCTGACCGGCGAGTCTTCCTTGTATGCCGAAGCCAAGCGCGCTGGAATCGACGTCGGTGTTTTCTCCCTGCCTCACTATGACGATGTGTATGCGGCCAAGCCGGCCGATGTTCTGCCGGACGGCGCCGGGCTGTGGGTTCTGGCCGGGCACAAGAAGGATGAATACAAGCTCGCTGCCCGCTTCGTCAGCTTCATGATGCGGGCCGAGGTGCAAAAGGAATGGGTTCATGCCACGAGTTACCTGCCGATGACGCCGGGTGCGATCGAAGCCCTGCGTGATTCCGGCATTCCCCGGCAATTGCTCGACGCCGTGCAGAAAAGGCTTTCGATTTCGAAAAAGGGCAGCACACGGGTCAAGCACGGGCCGATCCGGGATCGCCTGCGAGAGTTCATCGGTGAGGAGGTGGCGCTGGTATGGACCACCGATCGACCGGCCAAGGAAGCGCTTGACAACGCCGT
>JAIOPW010000488.1 GCA_021413665.1 Rhodocyclales bacterium
CGGATCGACCACCGCAATCAGGTTCCACGCTTCGCGCCGCTGCGAGAACGGCAGCCACAAATGGGTGCCGTAGCTGGTGCAGGCATCCAGCAGCGGATGTGCGAGATAGGCGGCGAAGCCGCAGGCATAGAGCGTGGCGAAGCCCATGCGCCGCTTCAGGAAGGGCCACAGCAGCAACGCGGCAATCAGCGCACCGACCGGCACGAAAGCCAGGGCATGGGTGAAGTGGCGGTGGTAATCCAGAACCAGCAGCGCATCGCCGCCACTCTGGATCAGCGCATCGGCGTCGGGCAGCACGCCGGCGACGGCGCCCGCCACGGCCGCCATCCGGCGCCGTCCCATCGCCGCCGACTGTTGGCCATCGTTGCGGAAGGACGCCACGGCGGAGGCCAGCGACGCGCCCATGACGGCATGAGTCAGGATATCCATGGGCGAATGGTAGTGCCTAATTGGTTTCCGATCATCCCCGGTCAAGCGCCGGCGATGGCTTTATCCCTTCTCCCCACCTACAATCGCGCCTTTGATACCCACCGCGTCAATGAAGGGAAGTCCGTGAAACTCTTTACACCGTTGATCCTCGTCCTGAGCCTGTCCGCTGCCCTGCCCGCCTCCGCCGCGGACGCCGAAGCCGGCCTCGTCGCCGTCAAGCAGCTGGGCGGCGTGAATGGTCAGGCGCTGGCCTGCGCCGACAAGGACGCCGCCGCCCATGCCAGGCTGCTGATGCTGACCCACGCGCCGAAGACGCAGCGTTTCGGTGCCGCCTACGAAGAAGCGACGCAGGAAGCCTATCTCGCCCAGACCCGCGCCGCGGGCGCCTGCCCCGATGCGAAGACCCTGGCGGGCCGGATTGACGAGGTCGCGCAGCGCCTGCGCGCGACGCTGCCTGCGGCCCAGCCGGCGGCGAAGTAGCGCAGTGGCGTCATTGCGCCTGGCGGCACTGGCACTGGCACTGTGCTGTGCCACCGCGGCCGGCGGCCAGACCGTCCCGGCCGCATCGATGCACACCGACGATGCGGCTGACGCCGTCGACCTGGTGCCACGCTACCTGCTGCAGGACGTGCGCGGCCGGATAGTGACGCAGGAGACCTTTCGCGGCCGCTACCAGCTCATTGCCTTCGGCTTCATCTCGTGTCCCGATGTCTGTCCGACCACCCTGCTCGGCTACAGGAACATCATCGAGGCGCTCGGCGACAAGGCAGCACGGCTGCAGCCGTTGTTCATCACGGTCGACCCGGAGCGCGACAGCGCTTCCGTGCTGCGCGAATACACCGCCGCTTTCCACCCCGCCATCCTCGGCCTGCGCGGCAGCCCGGAACTGCTGCGGCGGGCGGCGGAAAGTTTCCGCGTGCGCTACGAGAAGGTACGCGAGCCTGGCGCGGCGGCCGACGTCTACACCATGGATCATTCGACCGGCATATACCTGCTGGACGGCGACGGACGCTTCGTCGTCAAATTCGCCAGCAATGCCCTGCCGCAGGAAGTTGCGGAGCGCATCCGCGGCCTGATGGCCGCGGATCACTCGGCGCAGCCCTTCCGGCGCGGCAACGCGCCCTTGCGCTGACGGAGCCGGACTCCCTACTTGAACTTGTACCAGGCCTGGTTCAGCCAGGCGGCGACGTGCGCTTCGTCGTCGGGGAACCAGCCGGCGTTGGTCTGCGCGCTGCACGCCGCTACGCGCTGGCCCAATGCCGTGGCGTTGTTGATCAGGCGCGGCTTGCGGGTGTACATCGCGGAGCCGTCGCCGCCCAGCAGCTTGACGTGGCATGCCACGCACTGCTTGTCGTGCAGCGGCTTGCCGAGCTTGGGATCGCCCGCGGCCAGGGCCGACAGCGACAGCATCAGGCACGAAAGGGAAATCAGGACGCGCATGGCATTTCTCCCTGGCCGGTGGCGGCCGTTACTGCAGGTAGGTGATTTCCATCTTTGAGTCGAGGCCCGTCACCATGTCGAGTATCTCGTCGGTGAATTCCTCGTCCTCGTCGCTCCAGCTCGCATCCGGCGAAGTCGACGTGGTGGCCAGCGGCGTGATGTCGAAATCGACAAAGCGATCGCCGACCTTGAGCACGACGATGCCGGCGGAATGTTCGACGAGCTCCCAGTCGTCCGGAATTTCCAGCTCGGCATGCAGTTCAAGCGACAGCTTCTTCATATCGTTCTCCGACTTCGGGTTTCCAAAGG
>JAIOPW010000489.1 GCA_021413665.1 Rhodocyclales bacterium
TCGGGCATGGAAATGATCGAGGACTTGTCCCACCTGGATTTCCTGATCGTGCTCGACGCGGTCAAGACGGGCGCGGCGCCCGGCACGGTGATGAAGATCGCCGGCGACGGGATTCCCGTGTTTTTTCGCAGCAAGCTGTCGCCACACCAGATTGCGCTGCCGGATGTACTGGCCAGCCTCGAATTGCTTGACGCCTTGCCCAAGGAGGTCGTGGTGCTGGGCGTCGAATTCATCTCCCTGGAGCTCGGCATGGAAATGACGCCGACGGTGGCGGAGAAGGTGCCGGTCCTGGCCGCCATGGCGGCGGCCGAACTGCTTGCGCGCGGCTACATGGTCGAGCCGTTGAAAGCAACGGTCGCCTGATGAACAGCCCCTACGCTCGCTTCGCTTCGCTGCCCCCCGAGGGGGCGCAGGCCCCCCTTGGGGCGGCCCGGCGGGAGGCCTGAAATGTGCCTCGCAGCTCCCTCCCGCATCATTGAAGTGCGTGACGGCACAGCGCTCACCGAGTGTTTCGGCCAAACGCGCGAGGTCAGCCTGCTGCTGCTGAACGAGGATGTGGTCGTCGGGGACTATGTCTTGATCCAGGCCGGCGGCTTTGCTTTCGAGCGTGTTGAGCCCGAGCGGGCCAGGGAGGCGTTGGCGCTGATGCAGGAACTGATGATCGAAGGGGGCGACGCCCGCAGGTGGGGCGAGAGTTCAGGGGCGGTATGAACTTCCGCGTCCATGTCGATAGCCCGGCCGACGCAGTGGAGGAGGCATTCTTCCGCATCCAGCGGGAGCAGATGGCCGATGTGCCGATCCTCAATCCGGCGCTTGCCGTGGAGGCCATCGACTTCCAGCGCTGGCAGGGGCATTGGCTGGGCATCGTGGTAACGCCTTGGTGCATGAGCATGCTGCTGGTACCTGGCGGCGGCGAAAACTGGGTCTCCACGGGCGAAAACAGGCGCCGTTTCGTCAGGTTTCCGGCGGGTGATTTCGCTTTTCTGGGCAGCGAAGAAGCGGAACTTGGCGAGTACCAGAGTTGTCCGCTGTTTTCGCCGATGGGAAAATTTGCCACCCAGTCGGAGGCGACGATGACGGCGCGGGCTTCGCTGATTGCGCTGCTAACGACTCCGCAGGCGGTGAAGGACGCCGGGAAATCGGAAAAATCAGATGGAGAGCCTTCGCTTTCGCGACGCCGCTTTCTGGCATTGCGCTAAGCTTCGGGTAGTGGGCGTCGCGGGCGGGCAGACGCGCGGGGGTTTTTATTTTCGGGTAAGTACAGGAAGGAAATTCGAATGTCGAACATCGCTGACTTCAATGCCGCCTCGAATGCGGCAACCGATAGCGAACATGAGGTTCAACTCGGCCTGTTGCGGGCGCTGTGCGCTGCTGCGGGCGAGAACCGCGATGCCGCGGTGGTGGGCGAGATTCTCGATAACCTGATTGCTTACAGTGAGGCGCACTTCGTGTCCGAAGAGCTGCTGATGCGACTCAAGAGCTACGACGACTACGAGGATCATGTCGATGATCACGCATACATGCTGGATACCCTGCGCACCATCGCATCCCGCCATGCCGCGGGCGATTCGGCGCTGATCGCGGGCGAGGCGGCGTCGGCCCTGGCCTTCATCGGCAATCACATTGCCACCCGCGACCGGCGCTTCGCCGATTACGTCCGCAACGGGCTCTAGGCGCGCTGATCGATGCATGAAATGTCGCTCGCCGAAGGTGTGCTGCAACTGATCGAAGACGCGGCGCGCGAACAGGAGTTTGCCAGGGTCACCGCAGTCTGGCTGGAAATCGGCCAGCTTTCCGGGGTTGAGGTCGAGGCCATGACGTTCTGTTTCGATGCAGTGACGCGCGACAGCATCGCCGCCGGCGCCCGCCTGGAAATCATTGTGCTGCCCGGTATCGGTTGGTGCATGGAATGCTCGCAGACGGTGCCGATGAGCGAGGTCTTTGGCGAATGCCCGCAGTGCGGCAGCCATCGGATGCAGGTGACGGGTGGCACCGAGATGCGGGTCAAGGAACTGGAAGTGGCCTAGGAGAAAAGGATGTGTACGACTTGCGGTTGCGGTGCCGGCGAGGTGAGGATAGACGGCGAAGACGCCGATCATGAACATGAGCACGTCCATGCCGATGGCACGCGGCACCGCCACGATCACGGCCATGACCACGATCACGATCACGCCGCCGGAGCCGCCCATGATCATCCGCATTCCCACGAACGCCAGCACAGTTACGCTCCCGCGCACTCGCATGCACCGGGCATCGGCAACCGGCGCATGGTGCAGATCGAACAGGACATCCTGGCCAAGAACAACGTCTATGCCGCGCAGAACCGGCAGCGCCTGGCCGATCGTGGCATTTTTGCGCTGAATCTGGTTTCCAGTCCGGGCTCGGGCAAGACCACGCTACTGGTGAAGACGATCGAAATGCTCGGCGGCCGTCGCCAGGTGACGGTCATCGAGGGTGACCAGCAGACCAGCCAGGATGCGGAGCGCATCCGCGCCACCGGCGCCCCTGCGATCCAGATCAACACCGGCAAGGGCTGCCACCTCGATGCGCACATGGTGGGCCACGCCATGGAAAAACTCGACCTACCGGCAGGCTCGCTGCTGATGATCGAGAACGTCGGCAACCTGGTCTGCCCGGCGGCCTTCGACCTCGGCGAGGCCTGCAAGGTGGTCATCCTTTCGGTTACCGAAGGCGAGGACAAGCCGATCAAGTATCCCGACATGTTCCGCGCCGCGAGCCTGATGCTGATGAACAAGTGCGACCTGCTGCCCTACGTGAGTTTCAAGGTCGAGGCGGCGATCGAGTTCGCACGCCGGGTGAACCCCGCCATCGAGGTGATCCAGGTGTCGGCGACCTCGGGGCAGGGCATGGACCAGTGGCTGGGCTGGATCGAGAGGGGCGG
>JAIOPW010000490.1 GCA_021413665.1 Rhodocyclales bacterium
GAACCGAGCAGCGTACCGCCGAGGCAGTAGCCGATCATGTTCACTTCCTTCTCGCCGGTCTGCTGGCAGACGACGTCGATGGCGGTGATCGCGCCTTCGGTCATGTAGTCGTCGAAGCCCTTCTTCGCCAGCTTGGCGTCGGGGTTGACCCAGGAGATGACGAATACCGTGTGGCCCTGGTCGGTAGCCCACTTGATGTAGGAATTGCTGTCGCGCAGGTCGAGGATGTAGTACTTGTTGATCCAGGGCGGGATGATCAGCAGCGGCCGCTTGTACTGTTCCTTGGTGGTCGGGTTGAACTGGATCAGCTGGATCATTTCGTTCTGGAAGATGACCTTGCCCGGCGTCGAGGCGACGTTCTTGCCCATCTCGAAGGCCGAGGGGTCGGTCATCTTGACGCGCAACTGGCCGTCGCCTTCCTCGATGTCGCGCAGCAGGTTGTTGAAGCCTTTGAGCAGGTTCTGGCCGTTGCTCTTGACCGTCTCGCGCAGGACTTCCGGATTGGTCAGGGCAAAATTGGACGGCGCCAGCGCGTCGATGAACTGGCGCGTGAAGAAATTAACCTTCTTGCGCGAGATCTCGTCAAGGTCCTCGACGCCGCCCACCGAGTCATGGATGTGGCGCGCTGTGATCAGGTAGGACTGCTTGATGAAGTCGAACAGGAAGTGCTCTTCCCATTGCGCGTCGGCGAAGCGCTTGTCGCCCTTCTTTGGCTGCGCCACGGGTGCGCCTTCCATGCCCATCATGCGCAGCGTCGAGTGCTGCCACAGCGAGAAGTAGTCCCACACCAGGTTCATCTGCGCCTGCGCCATCTTGTAGGGGTTGGCCAGCATCTTGGCCATCATGTCCATGAAGGCCTGGGCGATGCCCAGATCGTCGGAGGGCGCGGAAACGCCCTTCTTCATCTGGCGCTTCATGTGTTCGGTGATCAGGTTGGAGGCGCGCTGCGCGACCTCGGCGTAGGTCTTGGCGATTTCCTTGGGATCGGGCAAAGCGTTCTTTTCGTGCGCGGACATTGCTGCTTACTCCTTCGGTTGGCTGACGTAACGGACAAGGCCGTCCTTTTCGATTCGCTGCAACTTCCCTGCGTGTTCCAGGTAATTCAGGTGGGCGATGGATTCGCCCATGGCAAACATGGTCTGGTGCGGATCGGGAATTTCCCGGTTGAACAGCACGGCGATCAGGTCGGCGGCATTCTTCGGCGTGCCGCGGCAGGCATCCAGCAGTACCGCGCAGCGTTCGGCGTGGTGGGCGTGCAACTGGTCGATGCGGGCATGCAGGCCGCGGAAGGGGCGGCCGTGCGACGGCAGCACCAGCGTGTCGGCGGGCAGCGAGCGGAAGCCGTCGATCGAGGCCAGGAACAGCCCGAGCGGATCGGCCTCGGGCGTGCTGGCCATCACCGAGATGTTGGTCGAGATGCGCGGCAGCAGCATGTCGCCCGAAATCAGCACGCCCAGTTCCGCGCAATACAGGCTCATGTGTTCAGGGGCGTGGCCGTGGCCGACGATGGTGCGCCAGTCGTGGTCACCGATCTTCAGCACCTGGCCGTCGAACAGCCTGCGATAGGTCGCTGGAATCTCGGGGACGCCGCGCTTGTAGCCGTTGCCGCGCTCGACCAGTGCGTCGATGCGCGCCTGTTCCAGGCCGTGGCGGCGGAAGAACTCGACCATGGCGCTGATCCTGTAGCCGGCGATCTGCTCCGTCATCATGTGCGCGGCCAGGTATTCGCCCTGGGCGATCCACAGCCCGGCGCCGGTTTCCTGCTCCAGCCAGGCGGCGAGGCCGAGGTGGTCGGGGTGGCAGTGGGTGACGATGGAGCGCGTCAGGCGCCGTCCAGGGCCTTGCCTGCCGGGGCTTCCGCTTCGCGGGCCGGCAAACACCGACTTCCAGGCGTCCTTGATCGGGTCGAGCGCGAAACCGGTATCGACCGCCGCGTAGCCCTCGCCGTCGGCCAGCAGCCACAGGTTGATGTGGTTCAGTGCGAAGGGCAGTGGCATCCACAGCCACTCGATGCCGGGCGCAACGGCAACCGCCACTCCCGCCGGCGGCGTGGTCTCGTGGGGATAGGCGATGGGTGCGTTCAACCGGGATCTCTTTGCATCGGTGGGAGAAATCTGCTTAAACTGTCGACAGTTGGTCTGCCATCATATCCAATTTCCGGGGCTTTATGTGCGGTGCAGCATGGACCGCGTTTTCCCTCGTTGCCATGAACGAAACACAAACCATCACTGAACTGGCGCGCGATTTCGGCGTCACCACCCGCGCCATCCGCTACTGGGAATCCCACGGCCTGGTGTCACCGGCGCGCGAGGGCGGCAACCGCATCTACAGCAAGCGCGACCAGACGCGCCTGAAGCTGGCCCTGCGCGGCAAGCGGCTGGGGCTGTCCCTGGCCGAAATCAAGGACCTGATCGACATGTACGACACGGCGGAGGACGAGTCCTCCCAGTTGCTGTCCTTCCTCGGCGCGCTGGCCCAGCGTCGGGCGGCACTGGAGCAGCAGCGCGACGACATCCAGGCCGTGCTCAAGGAAATCGCCCGTTTCGAACGCCAGTGCCGCGACATGCTGAAGGCCGACGAGGCCGCATCGGCCGGAAAACGTCGCAAGAAGTCGCCAACCGCACGGTGACCCAGGTAGTTGACGTTGACGTCAACGTCAACTAGGATGCGAATACTGTTTGCAGGAGCTTGAATGCCACACACTGCACGCCCCGCCAGAAACCCTTTCGAACCGCGCAATCCCGACTGGGAGGCGAACGTTCGCGGCAGCTT
>JAIOPW010000491.1 GCA_021413665.1 Rhodocyclales bacterium
TTGAAGGGCATCGGCGAACCCTGCAGGTTCTGCGCGGGGAGTTGACTCGCTTTGCTGTCGCGCTTGACACCTTCATCCGCAGCCTGGGCAAACTGGATTGCGAGGCCGGCGCACAGCAGCGCGGCGGTGATTTTCCTAGCGATGTTCCGCAGCATGGGAACGTCCTCCAAAAAGGTGGTACCGGAGGGAGTGGCGGCGCCACCCCCTCCTTGCACGCCTCCGTCAGGAGGCGACCTGCTTACTTCTTGACGGCGTCGGCGGTCTTGGCCGCCGCATCGGCGCCAGCCTTGGCACTGTCAGCACCCGCCTTGGCGCCCGACTTGGCCATCTCGCCACTCGCCTTGGCGCCTTCCTTGGCCATGTCGCCGCCGGCCTTGGCGCCGGTCTTGGCGGCCTTCGTCGCGGCCTTGGTGGTGGTCTTGGCGGTGCCGACCATCGCCTTGTTCATGTCGTTGGTCATCTTCGGCATGGCGGTCATCGCCACCGACATGGCATTCATCATCTGCACCATGAGCGCCGGGTTCATCATCTTCATCATGGCGTCCATCATCTGCGGATTGGTCATCATGCCCATCCAATGATTCATCATTTCCGGCGAGGCCATCTGCATCATGGCGTTCATCAGCTTCGGATCGGTCATCGCCGTCATGAAGGGCATCCACATCTTGGGATCCATCATGCCCATCATGGCGTTCATCATCTTCGGATCGGTCATCGCCGTCATCCACGGATTCATGATCGCGGGATCCATCATTTTCATCATGGAATCCATCATCTTCGGATCAAGCATGGCGTTCATCCAGGGCGTCATCACCTTGGGGTCCATCATGGCCATCATGCTGTTCATGAGCTTGGGATCGGTCATGGCCGTCATCCAGGGGCCGATGACCTTGGGATCCATCATGCCCATCATGCTGTTCATCAGCTTCGGATCGGTCATGGCGGTGACGAAGGGCATCCAGACCTTGGGCTCGACCATGCCCATCATGGCGTTCATGAACTTGGGATCGGTCATGCTATTGACGAAGGGCATCCACACCTTGGGGTCGACCACGGACATCATGCTGGTCATCATCTTCGGATCGGTCATGGCGGTGATCACGGGCGTCCACAGCTTGGGGTCCCCCATGGCGATCATCGAATTCATGAACTTCGGATCGGTCATCATGGTCATCCAGGGCGTCCACATCTTCGGGTCGGCCATCGCCATCATGCTGTTCATCAGCTTGGGATCGGTCATGGCGGTGATGAAGGTGCTCATCATCTTGGGATCCATCATCTTCATCATGGATTCCATCATCTTCGGATCGGTCATGGCTTTCATCCAAGGCTCCATCATCTTGGGATCCATCATGCCCATCATGGCGTTCATCATCTTGGGATCGGTCATGGCCGTCATCCAGCTACCCATGTCCTTCGACCAGCCATCCATGGCGGGCATTTGCATGGTTTGGGCCATGCCGGAAGCGGGAACTTGCAGCATCACCGCGAGCGCGGCGGTCATCAGGGATTTGCGGAATTGCATCGTTGTCTCCAAATGGTCGAATCAATGGGAAATTGAAAACCGGGTGGAGGCACAAGAGTCGGCGCCGACGGTACGGCGACCATCCCCTTCTCCTCCGCACAACTTGTTGCGACGCCGATCAGTGACCGACGCGGCTTGTTCTTGGTACGGACGCCATCATTACCCATAACAAGGGTGCCGGTTGCCGATTTTTTTTATTGCCGGATAAACCCTTATCGTCGAAGGGTCAAGCTTCCCGCATCATGCGCCAGTACTCATACTTCATGGTCGCGGCGGCGCCGGAAACGATCGCGAAGAAAGTGATGATCGCACCCAACGACAGGGTCGAAAACCCCGTGATGCCCTGGCCGACGGTACAGCCCATCGCCGTGACGCCGCCGAAACCCATCAACACGCCACCGATGATGTGGCGGAACATGTCCTGCGCCGAGATGAAGTGTTCCCAGCGAAAAGCCTTGGTGGCAACCGCATAGAGGAAGGAACCGATGCCGACGCCGAACACCGTGGCGATGCCCCAGGTAACCACGGTGCTCTTGTCGGTCCACAGCGACCACAGTTCCAGCGTGTAGCCGGAAGGGGCGATGAAGGACATCGACTCGGCCAGCTTTGAGTTGGTGCCGATCGCCATTTCGGTCAGCGTTTCCGGGTTCTCGGCCCAGCCGAGCTTGCCGGTGATGTACCAGCCGGCCACCACCACGCCGCCGAGCACGATGCCGGCGATGAAATTGTCCTTGTTCTCCCAGAACGACTTGCTGAACAGCACGAAGGCCATCAGCAGCCCGGAAAGAACCAGCGCAATGACCAGTTCGGCCGAGGCCAGGTCCAGGCCGAGACTGCCGTGCAGCAGGTGCGGCAGCGTCTGGTGCGTCGGCAGGGTCAGCGTGACGCCGGGCGCTTGCAGCCATTCAACGCGTGGCACGGCGAAGATGCCGCGCAGTGTCACGTTGGCCGCATAAGCCATGTAGATGAACACCACCACCGCCTTCAGGTTGCCGCCACCGACGCGCACCAGCGTCTTGTTGCCGCAACCCGACGCGAGGGTCATGCCGATGCCGAAAACCAGGCCGCCGACGATGTGCGCCAGCCAGGGGAGGTTTTGCCCCGTGTAGATGGTGTTGGCAAGGTTGATCTTGCCCGTGTAGGCAAGCAGGTTGGTGCCGAGAATGGCGACCGCGATGGTCAGCAACCAGGCGCGCATGCGGCCCCAGTCGCCCATGTTGACCACGTCGGAAACCGCGCCCATGGTGCAGAAATTGGTCTTGTTGGCAAAGAAACCAAAGATGAAACCGAGCCCGAAACCCCACCAGACAATGGTCTTGGCTATGACTTGCAGTTCTTCGGGCATGTCGCGCGATCCTCTTGGAAGTTCTGGTTTTTTGAGCCGCAGATTCTCTGCCAAAGATCACCCGAACTGAATTCAAAGCATCGCTTGAAAAATAACCGCGCTCTATATCAGGTTTTTCTAATACTTTGTCGGGTCGGCCAACCCGGCGGCGGCAAAGCCTTCGCGGCGCAAGCGGCAAGAGTCGCACAGGCCGCAGGCACGGCCTCCGGCATCGGCCTGGTAGCAGGAGACCGTCAGTCCGTAATCGACTCCCAACCGGCCGCCTAGCGCGATGATCTGCGCCTTGCTCATGTCGATCAGCGGCGCATGTACCCTGAGCGGCCGGCCCTCGACTGCCGCCTTGGTCGCCAGGTTGGCGAGCATCTCGAAAGCGCGAATGAATTCCGGCCGGCAATCCGGATAACCCGAATAGTCCACGGCGTTGACGCCGACGAAGATGTCCTGCGCACCCAGCACCTCGGCCCAGGCCAGGGCCAGCGAAAGCATGATGGTATTGCGCGCCGGCACGTAGGTGACCGGAATGCCCGGCATCACGCCCGCCGTCGGCACGGCGATCGAGCTGTCGGTCAGCGCCGAACCGCCCAGCTGCCCCAAATCGAGCTTGAGCACGCGATGTGCGGCGGCCCCCAGCGCGGCGGCGACACGGGCCGCCGCCTGTAGTTCGGCGCCGTGACGCTGGCCATAATCGAGCGACAGGCAATGGCAGACAAATCCCTGCTCGCTTGCCAGGGCCAGCACGGTAGCGGAATCGAGGCCGCCGGAAAGCAGAACAACCGCAGGTCTTGTCATGGGCCGATGGTAGCAAACAGCCGCGGGAAGCGCTGTTCTATAATCCGCGCTCTCCTCATTTCTTGCGCAACCGACGATGGCAAAGAAAGTGTTCATCCGCACCTTCGGCTGCCAGATGAACGAATACGACTCCGACAAGATGGCCGACGTGCTGGCCGGCAACGAAGGTGCGGTCAGGACGGAGAACCCCGAGGAAGCCGACATCATCCTGTTCAACACCTGCTCGGTACGCGAGAAGGCACAGGAGAAGGTGTTCCATGACCTCGGCCGCGTCAGGCACCTGAAGCAGATCAACCCGAACCTGGTGATCGGCGTCGGCGGTTGCGTCGCCAGCCAGGAGGGCGCCGCCATCGTCGCCCGTGCACCCTATGTCGACCTCGTCTTCGGCCCGCAGACCCTGCACCGCTTGCCGCAGATGATCGCCGCGCGGCGGGCGAGCGGGAAGGCGCAGGTCGATATCTCGTTTCCGGAAATCGAGAAATTCGACGCCCTGCCCCCGGCCAGCGTCAGCGGCACCTCGGCCTTCGTCTCGATCATGGAGGGCTGCTCCAAGTATTGCAGCTTCTGTGTCGTGCCCTACACGCGCGGCGAGGAGGTCTCACGGCCTTTCGCCGACGTGCTCGCGGAGATAGAGGGGCTCGTCAAAATCGGCGTGCGTGAAATTACCCTGCTCGGCCAGAACGTAAACGCTTACCGCGGCGCCATCGATGATGGCGATGACGAACCGGCCGACCTCGCGCTGCTGATAGAGGCCATCGCCGGCATGCCGGGCATCGATCGCATCCGCTACACCACCTCGCATCCGCGTGAAATGACGCAACGACTGATCGATGCCTACGTCTGCACGCCGAAGCTGGTCTCGCACCTGCACCTGCCGGTGCAGTCCGGCTCGGACCGTATACTGGCAGCGATGAAGCGCGGCTACACCGTGCTCGAATTCAAGTCGCTGGTGAAAAAACTCAAGGCGGCGCGTCCCGATCTGTCCCTGTCGTCGGACTTCATCATCGGCTTCCCCGGCGAAACGGAAGAAGACTTCGAGAAGACCATGCGCCTGGTCGAGGAGCTCAACTTCGACAACAGCTTTTCCTTCGTCTATAGCCCGCGTCCCGGCACCCCGGCCGCCGAGATGGCCGACGACACGCCGCAGGAAACAAAAATAAGGCGGCTGATGCGTTTGCAGAAAACCATCGAAGCGCAGGCGCTGAAAATCAGCCAGGCCATGGTCGGATCGACGCAGCGCGTGCTGGTCGAAGGCCATGCCCGCAAAGATGCGAACGAACTCGCCGGACGCACCGACAACAACCGTGTCGTTAACTTTGCCGGAAACGAGCGCCTGATCGGGCATTTCGCCGATGTCACCATAACCGCCGCGCTGCCTCATAGCTTGCGCGGCGAAGCTGCCGACACGGGCTTGAGGCATACTTGACCGGTGACTGCCAAGCCCAAGCCCCTCACCCTTACCCTCGCGCCGCTAGACAACGCGCGCCTGCAAAACCTCTGCGGCGCGCTCGACGAAAACCTGCGCCAGATAGAGGCCGCATTCGACGTCACGATCAGCCGTCGCGGCCAGAACTGCCGGATCACCGGCGACCTGTCGCAAGCCCGACTGGCAGCCACGGCCCTCCAGCATTTCTATGAACAAGCCACCCAGCCGCTGTCGATCGACGAACTGCAACTCGGCCTGATCGAGATCAGCCGCAACCGCAATGCGCACCCGGTGCGTGCGCCGGCAGTGCCGAGCGCCGGATTGATGACAAGAAAAACCGACCTGCACGGCCGCACGCCGCACCAGGTGCAATACCTGCAGCAGATCCAGGAACACGACATCACCTTCGGCGTCGGTCCCGCCGGCACCGGCAAGACCTATCTTGCGGTCGCTGCGGCAATCGATGCCTTCGAACGCGACCAGGTCAGCCGCATCGTCCTCACCCGGCCGGCGGTCGAGGCCGGCGAGCGGCTCGGCTTCCTGCCCGGCGATCTCGCGCAGAAAATCGATCCCTACCTACGCCCGCTCTACGATGCGCTCTACGACCTGATGGGTTTCGAGAAGGTGTCCAAGCTGTTCGAGAAGCAGAACATCGAGATCGCACCGCTGGCCTACATGCGCGGCCGCACGCTGAATCATGCCTTCATCATCCTCGACGAAGCGCAGAACACCACGCCGGAACAGATGAAGATGTTCCTCACCCGCATCGGCATCGGCGCCAAGGCGGTGGTCACCGGCGACGTGACGCAGATCGACCTGCCGCGCGGACAGAAGTCGGGCCTGGTCGAGGCGCGCCGCATCCTGGCCGACGTGCGCGGCCTGGCCTTCACCGATTCGACGCCTCCGACGTGGTGCGCCATCCGCTGGTCGCGCGCATCGTCGACGCCTACCAGAAGCATGAAGCCGCCCGTCCGCCCGCCTAAATCCGGCCTGCCTGAACTGAGCCTGTCCATCCAGTATCCGGGCGGCACGCCCAACGCGCCGACCCGGCCGCAGGTTCGCCGCTGGGTGCGCGCGGCCTGCGCGGCTCCCGCCGAGATCACGGTGCGTTTTGTCGAAGACAGTGAAGGCCGCGTCCTCAACCGCGATTACCGCGGCAAGGATTACGCGACCAACGTGCTTTCATTTCCATATGAGTCCGGTGCGCGTGTAAGCGGCGACCTGGTGCTTTGCAAGCCGGTCGTGGAGGGCGAAGCGATGGAACAGGAAAAGCCGCTGGAGGCCCACTACGCGCACCTGATCGTGCATGGTATGCTGCATTTGCAGGGCCATGACCACGAGACCGGCAAGGATGACGCGGAGCGCATGGAAGCAGCGGAACGCAAAATCCTGGAGACTCTCGGTTATCCCGATCCTTACGCTTGAATATGGACCCTTCCAGTAGACCCGGCCTGATCGAACGCCTTACCGCGCTGCTGTTGCGCGAACCCGAAGACCGCGAACAACTCCTCGAATTGCTGCACGGCGCCTTCGAGCGCCACCTGATGGACGCCGATGCGCTGTCGATCATCGAAGGCGCGCTTTCGGTCGCAGACATGGCGGTGCGCGACATCATGGTGCCGCGCGCGCAGATGGACGTGATCGACATCAACGACACGCCCGAACAGATCGTCGAAGTGGTGCTCGAAACCGCGCACTCGCGCTTCCCCGCCATCGGCGAGAGCAAGGACGACGTGCTCGGCATCCTGCTCGCCAAGGATCTGCTGCGCTACTTCGCCGGCAAGGAATTCGACCTGCGCGACACGCTGCGTCCAGCGATCTTCATCCCCGAATCGAAGCGGCTCAATGTCCTGCTGCGCGAGTTCCGTGCCTCGCGCAACCACATGGCGATCGTCGTGGACGAATATGGCGGCGTCGCCGGCCTGGT
>JAIOPW010000027.1 GCA_021413665.1 Rhodocyclales bacterium
TGCGGAAACAAGAAGTGGTTGCGGGTCACCAAGCATTCCCGAGGCGGGAAACACCTGGCAGCCATGTAATAGGGAGATCTTCGATGCCGAAGATGAAGACCAAGAGCGGTGCCAAGAAGCGCTTTGTCGTGCGCGCTTCCGGCGGCATCAAGCGCGGGAGTGCGTTCAAGCGCCACATCCTGACCAAGAAAACCACCAAGAGCAAGCGCCAGTTGCGCGGCGTGCACACCGTGCACGCCTCCGACGCGAAGTCGGTGCGCGCCATGTTGCCCAACGGTTAAGGAGAGCCACCATGCCAAGAGTAAAACGTGGTGTAACGGCGCGCGCGCGCCACAAGAAGGTTCTCGACCTGGCCAAGGGTTATCGCGGCCGGCGCAGCAAGGTCTATCGCATCGCCAAGGAAGCGGTGATGAAGGCCGGGCAATACGCCTACCGCGACCGTCGTCAGCGCAAACGCCAGTTCCGTGTTCTGTGGATCGCCCGTATCAATGCGGCGGCCCGCGAACTGGGCATGAAGTACAGCACTTTCATGAACGGCCTGAAGAAGGCTTCGATCGAAGTCGATCGCAAGGTGCTGGCCGACCTCGCCGTGTTCGACAAGCCGGCATTCGCCGCCCTGGCCGCGCAGGCCAAGGCCAAGCTGACGGCCTGAGGCTGGCTGTACCCGGAGAAGGAGGCCCAGGGCTGGTGGGGGCCTCCTTTTTTATTGCTGTCATTTTGCTCTGATCAATGGATAAGCTGGATCAACTCGTAGCTTCCGCGACGTCCGACTTTGCCGCCGCCACCGAGCCGGCCAAGCTGGAAGACGCCAAGGCGCGCTACCTGGGCAAGGAAGGTTCGCTCACCGCACTGCTCAAGGGTCTCGGCAAGCTGCCGGCGGATGAGCGCAAGAGCGCCGGTACGGCGATCAACATCGCCAAGGAGCGCATAGAGTCGGCGCTGACGACACGGCGCGATGCCTTGAAGAATGCGCAACTCGAAGCCCAGTTGGCAACCGAAGCACTCGACGTCACGCTGCCCGGTCGCGGCTTGCCGCGCGGCAGCCTGCATCCGGTCACCATCAGCCTGGATCGCATTGAACAGTTGTTCCGTTCCATCGGTTTCGAGGTGGCCGAGGGGCCTGAAATCGAAACCGACTGGTACAACTTCACGGCCCTCAACACGCCGGAGAATCATCCTGCGCGTTCCATGCACGACACCTTCTACCTGTTGGGCGATGACGGCAAGGTGCAGGACGACGTGCTGCTGCGCACCCACACCAGCCCCGTGCAGATACGTTCCATGCTGGCGCACACGGAACGCTACAAACATCTGGAAATGCTGCCCGAACTGCGCGTGATCTGTCCCGGTCGCGTCTATCGTGTCGATTCGGATGCAACACATTCACCGATGTTTCATCAGGTAGAAGGGCTATGGATTGGCGAGAGCGTGAGCTTCGCCGATCTCAAGGGCGTGGTCGCCGATTTCCTGCGACGCTTCTTCGAATCCGACGATCTCAAGGTGCGCTTCCGCCCGTCCTTCTTCCCCTTCACCGAGCCATCGGCCGAAATCGATGTCGCCTTCATGAGCGGCGCGCTGGAAGGCCGCTGGCTGGAGATCGCCGGTTGCGGCATGGTGCATCCCAATGTCTTGCGGTTCGGCGGTTTCGATCCCGAAAAGTACACCGGCTTTGCTTTCGGCATGGGGCCGGATCGGCTGACCATGCTGCGTTACTCGATCCCCGATCTGCGCCTGTTCTTCGAAGGCGATCTGCGCTTCCTTTCGCAGTTCCAATAAACCATGCAATTCTCCGAATCCTGGCTGCGCAGCCTCTGCAATCCCTCCCTGTCGAGCGAGGAGCTTTGCCATGTACTGACCATGGCCGGCCTCGAAGTCGAGGAACGCCGTCCCGCCAGCGCCGACTTTTCGAATGTCGTCGTCGCCGAAGTGCTTAGCGTGGAAAGGCACCCCGACGCAGACAAGCTCAAGCTCTGCTCCGTCAACGTTGGCGAAGCCACTCCGCTGCAGATCGTCTGTGGCGCACCGAATGTCGCCGCCGGCATGAAGGTTCCCTGCGCACGGGTCGGTGCCAAGCTGCCGGGCATCGAAATCAAACAGGCCAAAGTGCGCGGCATCGAGAGCTTCGGCATGCTTTGCTCGGCGCGCGAACTCGGTCTGTCGGACGATCACGGCGGTTTGCTGCCGCTGGCTGCCGACGCGACGGTCGGTGAGGACATCCGCCGCCATCTGGACCTCGACGATCACCTGATCACCCTCAAGCTGACACCGAACCGGGCCGACTGCCTCTCGCTGCTCGGCATTGCGCGCGAACTTTCGGCGCTGACCGGTGCACCTTTGCTGGCGCCCGAGGTCAAGCCGGTAGCGGCGGTTGTTGCCGACACGCGCGAGGTAGTGCTCGATGCCCCCGCCTCATGTTCCCGCTACTGCGGCCGCATCATCCGCGGCGTCAATGCCAAGGCACCAACACCGGAGTGGATGAAGCGGCGCATCGAACGCAGCGGCATCCGCTCGATTTCCTTCCTGGTCGACGTCACCAACTACGTGATGCTCGAACTCGGTCAGCCGCTGCATGCCTTCGACGATGCAGAACTTTCCGGTGCGATCCATGTGCGTCTGCCGAAGCCCGGCGAGCAACTCCTGCTGCTGAACGAGCAGACCGTGACGCCCTCGGCCGACACGGCATTGATCGCCGACGACGAAAAACCGCTGGCTATGGCCGGCGTCATGGGCGGCGAGCATTCGGGCATCAACGATTCGACCCGCGATCTGTTTCTCGAAAGCGCCTTTTTCCCGCCTGCCGCAATTGCCGGCAAGGCTAGAGCCTTTGGATTCAGTTCCGACGCCTCGCACCGCTACGAGCGCGGCGTCGATTTTGAACTGCAGCGCAAGGCCATCGAACGGGCGACGCAACTGATCGTCGATACCTGTGGCGGCAAGCCGGGACCGGTGATGGAAGCTGTGGCCGCCGGACATCTGCCGCAGCGCCGTCCGGTCCGATTGCGCAGTGCCCGTGCCGCGAGGGTGCTGGGCATCACGTTGCCCGAGGCACGGATTGAGGCAATGTTGCGCGGCCTCGGCTTGCATCTCGAAAAGACTTCGGAAGGGTTCAGCGTGACGCCGCCGTCCTTCCGCTTCGACATTGAAATCGAGGAAGATCTGATCGAGGAAATTGCCCGCATCCACGGCTACGACAACATACCTTCGCAGCCCCCGGTGGCGCGAATGGCGATGATGCCGGCCACCGAGTCGAGTCGCTCGCCGATGAGCTTGCGCCGTGCGGTCGCCGAGCGTGACTTCCACGAAGTGGTGACCTACAGCTTTGTCGATGCAATGTGGGAGTCCGACTTCGCCGCCAACCGTGCGCCGATCATGCTGGCGAATCCGATTGCCAGCCATATGGGCGTCATGCGCTCGTCGCTGATCGGTAGCCTGGTCGGCGTCCTGGTCGCCAATCGCAAGCGGCAGGCCGAACGAGTCCGCGTATTTGAGTTGGGGCGCTGTTTCAACAAGGACGCCGGAGCGGGCCCGGGCACTGGATTCGCCCAGCCCATGCGGCTGGCAGGTCTTGCAGCAGGGACGGCCTTTCCTGAGCAATGGGGCTCGGCTGGTGGCCGGGTGGACTTCTACGATATCAAAGCCGATGTCGAGGCCCTGTTCGCTCCGCGCCGTCTCGAATTCATCAAGGCCGAGCATCCGGCCCTGCATCCGGGCCGTTGTGCAACTGTCAGCCTGGATGGCCGACCGGCCGGCATTCTTGGCGAACTGCATCCGCGCTGGGTACAAAAGTACGAACTGGGTACCGCTCCCGTGGTTTTCGAACTGGAATTGGCAGCCCTGCTGGCGACGCCATTCCCTCACTACGATGAGGTTTCGCGGTTCCCGGCCGTTATCCGCGATCTGGCCCTGGTGGTGGCTCAGAACCAGCCCTTGGCCCCGCTGCTGGCGGCCCTTCGCGCTACGGCCCCGGCAATCGTGCGCGATGTTGCGCTGTTCGACGTATATCAGGGAAAGGGGCTCGGCGAAAACGAAAAGAGCCTTGCCTTTCGTATAGTTATGCAAGATACTCAACGTACTCTCGAGGATGCTGAAGTGGAGGCGGCAATCGCCAGTCTGCTGGCAGTCGCCACCCGCGACTTCAATGCGTCCTTGCGTGGCTAAATGCAGTCGGAGCTCATATGACATTGACCAAGGCGGAACTCGCCGATCTGCTGTTTGAAAAAGTTGGCCTCAACAAGCGTGAGGCCAAAGACATGGTTGAGGCCTTCTTCGACGAGGTACGCCTTGCCCTGGAGAAGGGCGACAGCGTCAAACTCTCCGGTTTCGGCAATTTCCAGCTGCGCGAAAAGCCTCAACGTCCCGGGCGCAATCCGAAGACCGGCGAAGAGATTCCGATCACGGCCCGTCGCGTCGTCACCTTTCATGCCAGCCAGAAGCTGAAGGCGGCGGTTGAGGCATTCCCGCGTGGCAGCAGCCAGCAATAGCCGGGACGGACTTCCTCCCATTCCCGCCAAGCGCTACTTCACCATCGGTGAAGTCAGTGAGTTGTGCGGCGTCAAGCCGCATGTCCTGCGTTACTGGGAGCAGGAATTCACCCAACTGCGGCCTGTCAAGCGGCGCGGCAACCGTCGCTACTACCAGCATCACGAAGTTCTTCTGGTGCGACGCATTCGCGAACTGCTCTATCAGGAAGGTTTTACCATCAGCGGTGCGCGCAACCGCCTCGAAGATGGGCCCGCCAAGCTGCCCGATGCGTCCGACGTTTTCGACGCCGATGGCCAGGCGTCACTGCGCGCCGAACTCGCTTCAATCATCGAATTCCTCCGCGCTGCCTGACGCCGGCGGACATTTCCTTTGTTATAATTCGACCCAGTCGGGGCGTGGCGCAGCCTGGTAGCGCACTTGCATGGGGTGCAAGGGGTCGAAGGTTCGAATCCTTTCGCCCCGACCAGTAATACCAAGGGTTTCAGTCAAATGACTGGAACCCTTTTCCTTTATGTTCCCGGCCCTGGACGGGGGCGGTATCCACCCGGAAGTGGCCCATTGCCGGATTGTCCATCTGGTTCAGGTTTCTGCTCATGACAAATCAAACCAAGTTTTGCTACCACTGCGGCGCGCATCACCCGGTCGAGGAAATGCGCCAGATCGAAACCCGGGCAGGCAAGCGCTGGCGCTGTGTCCGCAGCATCAAGGCGACGCAGAAGACCGCAGAGGCGCGCGACGCCTTCGGCCGCCAGGTGTCGGCGATGAATACTGCGGAAGCCCGCAGTCACGCGCGGCGCATGAGCGAACTTCGCCAGGACAAGTGACACAACCCGTCCGCGGTACCGCGGACAAGGGCTTGACCCCCTGGCGGAATGTTTGAGAAGGAGAAACAAGGGGGGATTCCTCTTCAATTTCCGGATTACAGGGTGGTGATCCCGGGCGCAGGATAGTGAAAAATTCGTGCATCAAGAGGACATTTCAATGCGCATCGAATCCGTCGAACTGGTCGCCTTGCCCAATGCACCCACGTGGCAGGAGAAGGTCTATCGGGCTCATCTAGACACCGGCGAGGATATGGACCTGTTCCAGCAACACTGGGATGTTCCCTTGCCTCCGGAAAGTCTTGTAGGGCTGACGGTTGAGGAAGCGCGGAAGAAGCGCAACGAACGCATGTTTGCAATCGCGTCGGGCAATCACTAGCGATTCGTCAGTAGCTCAGTCTGCTGTCTTGAATGGCAGACGGGAGGCGGTTTCGGCTTCGTAGTCCTGCATCGCCGTGTCTTCGCGGGTAATGAAGTCGTTCACTGCACGGCGCATGCCGGGGTGGGCAATCCAGAACGCCGACCAGGTGGCGACCGGTTCGAAGCCACGGGCGAGTTTGTGCTCACCTTGGGCGCCCGGCTCAAACCTTTGCAGGCCTTGGCGGATGCAGTACTCGATGCCCTGGTAGTAGCAAAGCTCGAAGTGCAGTCCAGGCAGTTCGACCGCCGTGCCCCAGTGGCGACCGTACAGCGTGTTTGCGTCGCGATAACAGATGGCCGAGGCGACCGGCGTTTCATCCATGAATGCGACGAAAACCACCAGCCGGCGGCCGAGCAGGGCGCCAGCTTCTATGAAAAATTCGGCGGGGAACGCCGGGTGATTGCCATAGCGGACAAAGGTGTCACGATACTGGCGGTGGAAGGAGTGCCACAGCGCGGCATCTATCTCGTCGCCGTGCAGGGTTTCCAGCCGCAAGCCTGACTCGGCGACGGCGCGGCGTTCGCGCTTGAGTTTCTTGCGCTTGTCGGCGGTAAAGCCGGCGAGGAAGTCGTTGAAGTCGCTGTAGGCCCTATTGAACCAGTGGAACTGCACGCCGCGCCGCATCAGCAGGCCCGCCGCAGCCAGTCGGGCGCGATCTTCGTCCTCGACAAACAGGCATTGCCACGAGGATGCGCCGAGTCGGCGAGTGATTTCGAGTGCCGCCTCGATCAGCGCCGGCGCCACCGCCTCCCGTTCGATGCCTTGCCTCACCAGCAGCCGCGGCCCCGGCGAGGGTGTGTAAGGAATGCCGCTGACCATCTTCGGATAATAGTCGAGCCCGGCGCGTTGCCAGGCCGATTCCCAGTTCCAGTCGCGCGAGAAGTCGCCGAAGGAATGGCTGCGCAGGTAAAGCGGCAGCAGCCCCAGCAGCAGACCGTCATCGTACAGTGCCAGGTGCCTGGCCTGCCAGCCCATCGCCGCACCGCCAGCGCCGACTTTCTCCGCCGTGCCGAGGAAGGCGCGGCTGGTGAAGGGGTCGTCACTGTGGTCGAGCATTGCCCAGTCGGCTTCCGGGATGTCGGTGGCGGCAGCGTGCAGGACGATTTCCATGATGGACAATCCTACCCTGCGCATGACGGGAACGCGGGATGGAGGCGTTTTCCGCTCTGTTCCGGCCATTGGGCACGTCCGGTGATGGGCTAAAATGCAGGCGGTTCCCTGACTTCCACCACTCCGATCCCCATGCGCATCCTGCTCAGCAACGACGACGGTTATTTCGCGCCGGGGCTCGCCCAGCTTGCTACCAGTCTTGCCGGACTGGGCGAGATTACCGTGGTCGCCCCGGAGCGCAATCGCAGCGGTGCGAGCAACTCGCTGACGCTGGATCGACCGATGCATCTGCGCCGGGCGGCGAATGGCTACATGTATGTCAGCGGCACGCCGACCGACTGTGTGCACCTTGCGGTCACCGGGGTGCTGGACCACCAGCCGGATATGGTGGTGTCGGGCATCAACCTTGGCGCCAACATGGGCGACGACACGATTTATTCCGGCACCGTCGCGGCCGCCACCGAAGGCTACCTGCTGGGTGTACCGTCAATTGCGATTTCGCTGGGCAGCTTCGAGGGCCGGCATTTCGAAACGGCAGGGCGTGTCGCAAACGAGCTGGTGCAGCGTTTCAGCGCCATGCCTTTTGCCGAGCCGGTGCTGCTGAATGTTAACGTGCCCGATATTCCCTACCATGAATTGCGCGGCATCAAAGTCACGCGTCTGGGGCGTCGCCACAAGGCGGAGCCGGCGGTGAAATCGGTCAGCCCGCGTGGCGAGGCGATGTACTGGATCGGTGCCGCCGGTCCGGCTGCGGATGCGGGCGAGGGTACCGACTTCCATGCGGTGGAGCAGGGCTGGGTGTCGGTCACTCCGCTGCAGATTGATCTCACCCACGCGGCACAGATGTCGAGTGTTCGTGCCTGGCTCGACCCGATCGAATGAACACCGCCACGCTCGCCGGCATCGGCATGACCTCGCAGCGCACCCGTGTGCGCATGGTCGAGCGCCTGCGCGAGCAGGGCATTCGCGATAGCCGTGTGCTGCATGCAATGGGTCTGGTGCCGCGCCATATATTCCTCGAACCGGCGTTGGCGAATCGCGCCTACGACGACACCGCGTTGCCTCTGGGTTTCGGCCAGACCATCTCGCAGCCTTTTGTGGTGGCGCGCATGATTGAAATCCTGATCGCTGGCCGCGATCTGGGCAAGACGCTGGAAATTGGCGCCGGTTGCGGCTATCAGGCGGCGATTCTTGGCGTGCTGTCGAAGCAGGTGTTTGCGGTCGAGCGCATAGCGCCCTTGCTGGCGCGCGCTCGCGACAACCTGAAACAGCTCAAGCTGTCCCACATCCGACTCAAGCACGCCGATGGCAATCTTGGGCTGCCGGAGGCTGCGCCATTTGATACCATCATATTGGCGGCGGCGGCGGCCGATGTGCCGCAGATACTGCTGGGACAATTGGCGCCGGGCGGAAGGTTGGTGATGCCGCTGGGGAATGCGGAACAGGTGATCAGCCTCGTCGAGCGCACCGAAGATGGTTTCGTCGAATCCAAGTTTGACGCGGTGCGTTTCGTGCCGCTGTTGCCGGGAGTGGAATGAACGCTACGCGACTGATGCTTGTTGTCCTGCTGCCGATCTTCGGCGGCTGCGCCAGCCATGCGCCGGCGCCGGTGGAGGATCGTGGCGGCGCGCCGGCTGCGGCAAAGCCCGCAGTACCGGGAGCGGTGACCGCAACGGATCCTCGTGCAGGTTTCTACACGGTGAAGAAGGGCGACACCCTCTACAGCATTGCACTCGACAACGGCCAGGACTACAAGGATGTGGCCGCGTGGAATTATCTGGAGAACCCCAACCTGATCAAGGTCGGACAGCCGTTGCGCGTGACCCCGCCCGACGGCGGTGCGCCGATCGCCGTGACCAGGCCGGTAACATCGAGTGGGCCAGTGGAGATCAAGCCGGCGCCGGTCAGCGCCAATACCGACAGTTTCAAGCGCGAGCCGAAGGGCGGCAAGCAGGCCTATTCCGATGAGGCGTTGGCCAGGGCGCGGCACGGCGAGGCATCCGAAACGCCGGAAGCCAAACCGGCGGAGGTCAAGCCAGCCGAGAAGCCCGTTCTTGCCGGCGATGAAGTCGAGTGGATGTGGCCCGCCAACGGCAAACCGATCACGCCGTTTGCCGAGGGGAGCAGCAAGGGTGTCGATATCGCCGGCAAGGCGGGCGATCCGGTGCTGGCCGCCGCTGGTGGGGTGGTGTCTTATGCCGGTGCCGGTTTGCGGGGCTATGGCAACCTGGTCGTGCTGCGCCACAATGCGACCTATCTTTCCGTATACGCCCACAACAGCAAGATACTGGTCAAGGAAAAGCAGGCAGTAGCGAAAGGACAGAAAATCGCCGAAATGGGAAGTACCGACGCCGAAAGTCCTCGCCTGCATTTCGAGATCCGACGCTTGGGCAAACCGGCCGATCCGCAAAAGTTTCTGCCCGCCCGCTGAGCGGCCATGGCCGACGACGCATTCCTTCCGGAGCGCGAAGACGCCGAAGTCGTTCCCGACCCGCGTGAGCCGGGTCTGCTGGAAGATATTACCCAAGTCTATCTTCACGAAATCGGCGCGACGCCGCTATTGAGTGCGGCGGAAGAGGTCAGGCTCGCGCGTGCCGCCCACGCCGGCGACTTCGCCGCGAGGCAGCACATGATCGAAGCCAATCTGCGGCTGGTGGTCAGCATTGCCCGCCACTACCTGCATCGCGGCCTGCCGCTCGACGACCTGATCGAGGAGGGCAATCTGGGCCTGATCCATGCCATGGAAAAATTCGATCCTGAACGCGGTTTTCGCTTCTCCACCTATGCCACGTGGTGGATTCGTCAGAACGTCGAGCGTGCGATCATGAACCAGTCGCGCACCGTGCGTCTGCCGGTCTACCTCATCAAGGAACTCAACATCGTGCTGCGCGCCATGCGGCAACTCGACCGGGAGCGCGGCGCGGCGGATGAAAGGCCTGGCGCCATGCTGGAGGCGGTGGCGCAGCTGCTCGATCGTCCAGTGGCCGAAATCCGCCAGCTGCTGGCGCTCAACGAGCGCTCCGCCTCGCTCGATTCGCCGCTCGACATCGATCCTGATTTGTCGATGGCGGACTCGATGGCCGATGAGGCCGCCGAGGATCCTGCCGCCCACCTTGCCCAGCACGAGGCAGAAGCGCTGGTCGCCGACTGGGTTGCCCAACTCACCGATCGCCAGCGCCTGGTCGTCGAGTGCCGCTATGGTTTGGGCGGCCAGGACGTCACCACGCTGGAAGTCATCGCCAAAGATCTGGGCTTGACGCGCGAACGGGTGCGGCAGATACAGATGGAGGCGCTGTCCCAATTGCGGAAGCGCATTGCCCACGACGGGCTGACGCCCGGGGCACTACTTTGAGGCACTACTTTGAGCCGTGCAATGCGGCGGCCAGGTCCATCACGGCGGCCGCGTAGAAGCTGCTGCGGTTGTAGCGCGTGATGACATGGAAGTTGCGATAGCCGAGACGGTATTCGGTCATGCCATCGGGCGTCACCAAGTCGATCAGGGCAGCCGGCTGGTCCGGCAGCGCCGTCTCACCAGCGCCGACTCTTGTCAGCGCGACATTGGCCGCTGCCATTTCTTGTGGCGTATGACGCGGTGCGATGCCCGCGTCGATCAATGCCTGCACACCGTCGCCGCGGATGGCAATGGTAACGGCAATCGGTGCATCCTTTTCCCATCCATGCCGGGCCAAAAAATTGGCCACGCTACCAATGGCATCGGCGGGGCTGTTGGTCAGGTCGATGCGGCCGTTGCCATCGAAGTCGATCGCATAGCGGCGCCTTGAGGAAGGCAGGAACTGTGGCAGCCCAAGGGCTCCGGCGTAGGAGCCAGTGTAGGCCAGCGGGTTGCGCTGCTCCTCGCGTGCCAGCAGCAGCAGTTCTTCCAGTTCGCGACGGAACAGATCCGCGCGCGGCGGATAGTCGAAAGCCAGTGTGGTCAGCGCGGCGAATGTGCCGAAGCGCCCCATGTGTTTGCCATAGATGGTCTCGACGCCGATGATGGCGGTAATGATCTCGACCGGGACGCCAAAGCGCGCCTCGGCGGCCGCGAGTTCGGCGACATGGACACGCATGAAGCGCCGCCCGGCGGCAATGCGCTTCGGTTCGACGAAGCGGCTCCGATAACCCTGCCAGGAGCGCACGCCAGGATCCTTCGGCGGCATGACGGCCTTGATCACGACGGCAATCGGTTTGGTCCGGTGGAACAGCGCGCTGAGCGCGTCGACGTCGAAGCCGTGCCGGGTGTTCATGTCCGCAACGAAAGCTTGCACGTCTTCGCGTTGCGCGTAGGTTTCGGCGTGCAGGCTGGAAGCCAGCGTGGCCAACATCAAGAGAAAGAGCAGGCGGGTCATGGCTTGAAGGCGGCGATTTTCGCCTTGAACTGACTCAGGTCGCCGGGCTGCGGTGCCGGCCCGTAGCGCAAGCGGGCGTATAGCGCAGCGATTTCGGCAATCGCGCGGGCATGGACCGGAGCCTGCATGCCGGCGCGTTGCGCAAAGGCCAGCGGGCCTTCCCAGGCCTGCCAGGCGATGCCGTGCCTGGACAGCCTTGCGGTGAATCGCCGCCACGCGACCAGCGCCGGATCGACGCGTAGGCGGTTGCGCAATATCCAGGCCGTGAGGCCCAGCATGACCATGCCGCAGAGCACCGAAAGCACCGCCGTCATGTTGCGCCAGTCCGGCTCGTTAAGCCCCACGCTGGCGAGAAAGTCGCGCTGACGTTGCGGGTTGTAGCCCAGCACCCACTGGTTCCAGCCGTTGGTGACCGCGTCCAGTCGGTAGCGCAATTCCCTGAGCCAGGCCAGGTCGCCACGGGCGAGGAAAGGCAGCGCCTCGCCAGCCGGCACTGCGGCCGTGAAATTACTGTTGATGCGGCTTGGCGCCGAAATCGCCGTCGGGTCGATACGCACCCAGCCACGCCCTGCAATCCACGCTTCGGCCCAGGCGTGGGCGTCGTACTGGCGCACCACCAGATAGCCGTCCACCGGATTGATTTCGCCACCCTGGTAGCCGGCCACTACTCGCGCCGGTACGCCGGCGGCGCGGAGGGCAAAGACGAAGGAAGCGGCAAAGTGTTCGCAGAATCCGCGCTTTGTATCGAACAGAAACTCGTCGACGATGTCGGGGCCGAGCAGCGGCGGGTTCAGGGTGTAGATCAGGAGCTGCTTCAGAAACAGATTCTCTGCGGCGATCAGGATCGCCGCGCCGTCGTCGCCGTACTGTGCTCTCCAACCCGCGCTGATGGCTCGAATGCGCGGATTGCCGTCTTTCGGCAGCGCCAGCGCATTGCGCAGCATGTTCGGCGCTTCGTTGCCCCCCGCAATTGCGTCAGGCCAGGCGCGCTGCGTGTAGCGTATGCGATTGCGCACGGCTTGGCGTGCGATGGGCTGGTAGTCGCTGGTCAGGGCGCTCTCGGGTGGCAAGGTGCCGGGCATCTCCAGAGCAAACAGCCAATATTTTCCGTGCGGTTCCAGGGTGACTTCGTAATCCACCGGTGTGCCGGCGGCGGCGTACGGAACCTGTGGGTAGGCGCCGAGAATTTGCGTCACCCGCCAACTGCGGCCATCGAAGGAAGGCATCACCGGCCCGCGCCAGTAGAGCTGCGATTGCGGTGGGACGTCGCCCTTGAACCGCACCCGGAACGCAATGGCATCCGATTGCGATAGTTGCGCTATCGAACCCGGCGACATGGTGTCGGACAACCCCGATACAGCGGAGAAGCGGTCCTGCGGAATGCCCCACAGCGGACCCTGCACGCGCGGGAACAGGACGAACAACAGCAGCATGAAAGGCAAAGCCTGCGCCAGCATCAACCCGGCGCGACCCAATTGTTGTCGTGGGTTCGGACGGTCGTCGCTGGCGGCCAGCAGCGTCGCGGTGGTAATCAGTATCGTGATGCAGGCGAGCATCGCCGTGGGTATGGTTTGGGTGAACAGGAATTGGCCGAGCACCAGGAAATAGCAGACCAGCGCCGTGGCCACTGCATCGCGCGCGGCTCTCAGCTCGAGCAGTTTCAGGGCAAGAAAGACCACCAGCAGCGCGACTCCCGGCGTTCGGCCGAGTATGGTCCGATATTGGAGAAAGACGCCCACCGTGCCCGCCATGACCAGGATGACCAGCAACCAGCGTGGCGGCAGATGCCATTGCCGCCAGGTCAGTGCGGCGCGCCAGGCAAACGCTGTTGCCGTGCCAAGCGTCAGCCACAACGGCAAATGCGGCGTCAGCGGAGCGCTCGCCGCCAACGCGGTGGCCAGCAGCCACCAGGCCTGGCGCCGGCTGACAGGGCGCTTAGCGCGCGCCATGATCGTGCAGCGCCAGTGCGCGCAGGCCGCCGGCGAGTTGTGCCTGCCCGCTTCCCGGTACGAGACGAATACCGGGCATTCGCAAGCCCCAGGCCAGCCCTGCGGCATCGGCATCGATCATCCAGCGGGCGAGAACGGAAAGGCGTTGTTCCGTGTCGACGATATCCGGCAGTGCATCCCAGTCCAGCCAGAGCTGCTGCGCCGCTGCTCCGGTAAATAGTTTGGTCAGCAATGGGCCATCCTGCTGGCGCGCCACCGCCTTCCAGGCCACATGGCGTGGCGGATCGGCTGCCTGATGGTTGCGCAGGCCGGAGAAGTCATCGGCACCACGCCCGTCCTTCGTCGAACCTCGTGTCGAGTGGCTGCTCCACGGCAGCGGTGGTGCCTTCACGGCCGGGGTCGGATAGACCAGGCAATTGAGGTTGGGGCCGGCATAGCTCCAGGCACGGACCAGGCCCAGCGGCCAGGTGGTTTCAATGGTGAGGCGCGGCATCGGCAGCCAGCCGCGCCGCGCCGTGCGAACATTCATGGTGGCGACCGTGCTCGCCCGCGGGCCGATGTCGATTTCGACGGGAACGTCATCGACCGACAGGCGCAGGCAAGTGCGGGCATCGGAACGCTGATTTTCCAGCACCACATCGAACTGCGCCAGACCGCCGGCAAATACGGGTTCGCAACGGCTGGGGCGAATCGAAATCAGGACGAGGTTGCGGAAGGTGTGGAGGATGGTGATGATGCCCAGTCCCGCCAGAAGGAATACCAGCGCGTGTCCAAGGCTGAGGTTGTAGTTCATCGCACCCAGCAGGATGACGCCGAGCGCCGTGGCGTAGGCAAGCCCGGCTCGTGTCGGCAAGACATAGACCCTGCGCTGGGTGAGGATGATGGGGGCCGGTTCTGGCGGCCGTACGCGCAGGGCCCAGCGGACAAAAGTTTCATGCAGCCGGTGGCGCAGGGAAGCCGGCATGCTCAGGGCAGGGGCACCGCCTCGATCAGGGCGGCGGCGACCGACTCGACGTCGGTGTGTGCGGTATCGTCGATCGGCCTCAGGCGGTGGGCGATGACGCCGGGCAGGACCCCCTGCACGTCCTCCGGCAGGACATGGTCGCGGCCATCGAGCAAAGCCCAGGCGCGAGCCACCGCCAGTAGTGCGAGGCAGGCGCGGGGCGACAGTCCGGCCTGCCAGCGCGGTGCCGTCCGCGTGTGTGCCGCCAGCGCCTGTACGTAGTCGATCAGGGCAGACGAGGCATGAACCCCGCGCGCGCTGTCCTGCATTTCGACCAGGCGTTGCGGCGTGATGCGCGGATTCAGGCTTGCAAGCATCTGGCGCCGGTCGGCGCCGGCGAGTAGTTCACGCTCGGCCGCCGGATCCGGGTAGCCAAGTTCAATCTTGAGCAGGAAGCGGTCGAGTTGGGATTCGGGCAGGGGGAAGGTACCGATCTGATGGGCCGGGTTCTGCGTGGCAATGACGAAGAAAGGTTCGGGCAAGGCGCGGGTTTTCCCTTCCGCCGTGACCTGTCTTTCTTCCATTGCTTCGAGCAGCGCGCTTTGAGCCTTGGGCGTGGCGCGATTGATCTCGTCGGCCAGGACCAACTGGGTAAATATGGGTCCTGGATGGAAGTGAAAGCTGCCGCTGTCGCGGTCGAAGATCGAGACGCCGAGAATGTCTGCCGGCAGCATGTCGCTGGTGAACTGAATGCGCTGAAAATCCAGGCCCAGCACCCGGGCCAATACATGGGCCAAGGTGGTCTTGCCGACGCCCGGCAGGTCTTCGATGAGCAGGTGCCCGCGCGCCAGCAGGCAGGCGAGCGCGAGACGTATGGGGCGTTCCTTGCCAAGGATGATGCGGTTGATGTCGGCAAGGATGGCATCAAGTTCAGGGGGTCGCATGGGGTCGGAATTTTCAGTGGGCTTTGATGGATAATATGATTTTTGAAACATTGTAAGTCATCAGGCAAAACACTCGACATGACAACCACCGCCTTCATTACCCACCGCGACTGCTGGCAGCACGACATGGGAGCGCATCATCCGGAGTGCCCGGACCGGCTCGGCGCGATCAGCGATCGCCTGATTGCTTCCGGACTCGACCTCTACCTCCAGTTCCACGACGCACCGCTGGCGGAGGTGGAGCAGTTGTTGCGTGTTCATCCGCGCGACTACATAGATCATGTGCATAACAGCAGTCCGGCACATGGCATCGTGCATCTCGATCCGGATACGGCGATGTCTCCCGGGACCTTGCAGGCGGCGTTGCGGTCGGCCGGCGCTGGCTGTTTCGCCACTGACCTGGTGATGCGCGGCGAAGCGAACAACGCCTTTTGCGCGATCCGCCCGCCCGGCCATCATGCCGAGCGCGGGAAGGCAATGGGTTTCTGCTTCTTCAACAATGTCGCCGTCGCCGCACGACACGCACTCGAGGCGTGGGGTCTGTCGCGCGTCGCGATCATCGATTTTGACGTCCATCACGGCAACGGCACCGAAGAAATATTTGCCGGCGACTCCCGCGTCCTCATGGCCGGAATTTTCCAGCATCCCTTCTATCCCTATTGCGGAACCGACAATCCGGCATCCAACATGTGCAATGTGCCACTGCCTGCCGGAACGCGCGGTGAGGATTTCCGTCAGGCGGTCTACGATATCTGGCTGCCTCGTCTGCGGGAGTTCAAGCCGGAAATGATCTTCGTCTCGGCTGGTTTCGATGCCCACTACGAGGACGATATGGCCTCGCTCGGGTTGGTCGAGTCGGACTATGCCTGGGTCACGGAACAGATCAAGCTGATTGCCGGCGAGTTTTCCAAAGGGCGAATCGTGTCCGTGCTGGAAGGCGGCTATGTACTCTCCGCGCTGGCCCGCAGCGTTGTGACGCACATCAAGGTGCTGGCTGATTTGTAAGGCGACGTTGCCGGGTACGCCGCGGCATGGCCATCAGTTAGAATTCAGCCTCTTGCATACTCCATTCGCTGCCGCATCGGGCTTTCCGTTCCGGATATTTACATGAAGACCATACAGGGTTCCATTCCCGCCATACTGACGCCGATGCATGACGACGGTGCGCTTGACCTGCAGGGTCTGCGGCGCCTGCTCGACTGGCATATTGCCGAAGGTTCGGACGGCGTCGTCATCGTTGGCACCACGGGCGAATCGCCGACGGTCAATTATGAAGAACATTGTGCGCTGATCGAAACCACGGTAAAGCACGTAGCCGGCCGCATTCCGGTAATTGCCGGCACCGGCGCCAACTCGACGTCCGAGGCCATCGAACTGGCGCATTTCGCGGAAAGAGCCGGTGCGGATGCCCACCTCTCGGTCGTGCCCTACTACAACAAGCCGACGCAGGAAGGTCTTTTTCGTCATTTCAAGGCGATTGCCGAAGCGGTCGATCTGCCGATGATCCTGTACAACGTGCCGGGACGCACCGTAGCTGACCTTGCGACCGACACGACGCTGCGACTGGCGCAGATACCGCGGATCGTCGGCATCAAGGATGCGACTGCGAATATCGAGCGCGGTTCAGACCTGTTGAAGCGCGCGCCGGCCGGGTTCGACGTGTTCAGCGGCGATGACGCCACTGCCATCGCACTGATGCTGCTGGGCGGCAAGGGCTCCATCTCGGTCACGGCGAATATCGCTCCGCGCCTGATGCACCAGATGTGCGCGGCGGCGATTGCTGGCGACCTGGTAACGGCGCGCGAGTTCAACTTCCGCTTGCTCGGTTTGCACCGAAATCTGTTTCATGAGGCCAACCCGATTCCGGTGAAATGGGCTGCGCAGCAGATGGGGCTGATCGGCGGCGGCATGCGCTTGCCGATGACGCCCTTGTCGCCCGAGTTCCACGAGCGTGTCCGCGTCGCTATGCGTGAGGCCGGAATCGTCCTCCAACCAGGAAACTGATACTCAATGAACCGTCCCTTGCCGCTGTTTTTTTTCTCGCTGCTGCTGATCGGCGTGCTTGCCGGTTGCGGCGGCAACATCCTGCCGGAATCGAAAAAGATTGAATACAAGTCTGCGGGGAAATTGCCGCCGCTGGAGATTCCTCCCGACCTGACCCAGCAGAGCCGCGACGAGCGTTACGTGGTTCCCGACGTTTCATCAAGCAAGGGTTCCGCCACTTATTCCGCTTATTCGAGCGAGCGTTCCGGCCAGGCACGAACCACGACGGCGCAGGACCTGTTGCCGCAAGTGGACAAGATGCGCATCGAGCGTTCCGGCACGCAGCGCTGGCTGGTCGTCGGAGGAGCTCCCGACAAGCTTTGGCCAGGCGTCAAGGAGTTCTGGCAGGAGCTCGGCTTTCTGGTGAATGTGGAAGTTCCGGAAGCCGGGATCATGGAAACCGACTGGGCCGAGAACCGGGCCAAGATTCCGCAGGACGCCATTCGCAGTACCCTTGGCAAGGTGTTCGACAGCCTGTATTCGACTGCGGAGCGGGACAAGTTCCGCACTCGTCTCGAAAAAGGCGCAGAACCGGGTACGGTGGAAATCTACATCAGCCATCGCGGCATGTACGAGATATATACCAACGAAGGCAGGAGCGATACCAAGTGGCAGCCACGCCCGGCAGATCCCGAGCTCGAAGCCGAGATGCTGCGCCGTCTGATGGTGCGCCTCGGCGTCGAAGAGTCGCGCGCCAAAACGATGGTCGCTGCCGAACAGCGGCAGGATCGCGCCAAGCTTTCACGCGCGACTGACGGTGCGGGAGCGCTGTTGCTGGAAGAAGCCTTTGACCGCGCCTGGCGGCGTGTCGGCCTGGCGCTGGATCGCGTCGGTTTCACGGTCGAGGATCGCGACCGTTCGCAGGGACTGTATTTCGTACGCTATGTCGATCCCGATATTGACGGCAAGAAGAAGGATGATGACAAGGGATTTCTTTCCAAGCTGATGTTCTGGAAGGGCGGCGCCGCCGACAAGCCGACTCAGGCCCAGTATCGCATCCAGGTCAAGACGGTCGGCGAAACAACCACGGTGCAGGTTCTGACCCGCGAAGGAGGCATTGACAGGTCGGATACATCAAGGCGCATCCTGGGCTTGCTGCACGAACAGTTGAAGTAAGCAAGAGCACAGGGGCGATGCGCTTTGCTTCGCTCGGCAGCGGCAGCCGCGGCAATGCCTTGCTGGTGGAGTCCGGCCATACCCGCTTGCTGATCGATGCCGGATTCGGCCCTCGTGAAATGTCGCATCGGTTGGCGCGGCTGGGCTTGGCTGCGGAAGATGTTGATGCGGTACTGGTTACGCATGAGCACTCGGATCACATCGGCGGTGTTTTCTCCTGTGCGCGCAGATTCGGTTGGACTGTCCTGCTTACCCATGGCACATTGTCCGCCGGCCGGAACGCAAATGGCGGTGCAAGCGTGACTATCATCGACAGCCAGGAGGCATTTTCAGTCGGGGACATAGGTGTGCATCCTTTCCCTGTTCCTCACGATGCCCGCGAACCGGTGCAATTTGTCCTTGCTGACGGCGCCCGTCGGCTTGGCGTGCTGACGGATGCGGGTCACGTCACCGCGCATATGGTTGCCATGCTGGATGCCTGTGACGCGCTGGTTCTGGAGTGCAATCACGATGCGCGGATGCTGGCCCAGGGCCGCTATCCGCAGGCGCTGAAGCGGCGCATCGGCGGCCTCTGGGGGCATCTGGACAATGCTGCGGCAGCCACGCTTCTATCGCAAGTAGGGTGCTCCGGTCTGCGACACGTGGTGGCCGCACATCTCTCGGAGGAAAACAACAGCCCGGAGCTGGCTCGGGCAGCGCTGTCTGCTGTGCTTGGATGCGAGCAGGACTGGATAGGGATCGCGACCCAAGACGGGGGTTTTGACTGGCGCGATCTCTGAACTGGAATCGCCGCAACCTGGCAACAAAAAAGCCGACCCGAAGGTCGGCTTTTTTTGCCCTAAGGCAGGTGAAGAATTACTTCTTCGCGGCAGCAGCGGCAGCCGGAGCAGCAGCGGCGGCGGCGGCCGGAGCAGCGGCGGCGGCGGCGGCCGGAGCCGCGGCAGCGGCAGCAGCCGGAGCAGCAGCAGCAGCGGCAGCCGGAGCAGCGGCAGCGGCGGCAGCCGGAGCAGCAGCAGCAGCGGCAGCAGTTTCAGCGGGCTTCGGAGCTTCAGCAGCGGGCTTCGGTGCTTCAACCTTGGGGGCTTCAGCCGGCTTCGGGGCTTCGGTCTTGCCGCAAGCGGACACAGCCAGGGCGAGGAGGGCAGCTACGAGGAGAGATTGCTTCATGTGATTTCCTTTATCGATAGAGGAGAAACTTGGATGAAAAACCTGCAAAGCAATGCCGGGTGCGACCCGACAACCATCAAGTATAGCAATAATTCACGTCGCCGCGCAATCCGGATGACGGCAAAGCGCGGAATTTTTTGTTCTCAAAGTCCGGTGGTATTAAGCCTCAGGCAGGGATGGGACAATTGCCACAATTCCTCGAAGCGCTGTCGCCAGGGATGGATGTAGGCCGGATCGTCGAGAATGATGGCGCTGCGCGGTTGATCGGCATGGAAGCGACGCACGCCGTGGCTGTCATCCGCCAGCAGGTGGGTGTCCGCAAGATGGCGCAGGTTGTCGGGACTTTGCCTCACCTCGATGGCGTGAGAAAAGCGTGCAATTACCTGGATCAGGCGCGGCGCATTGCGCTCGAGATGAACCGGGTCGTGCAACACGATGCGGATTCGACGCAAGGCGTCCGCTTGAAGAAATCCGGCAAGCAGTTCGAGACGGATTTTCTGGCCGGGTTGAAGGGCTGCCAGGTCGCGATCGAAAATCAGTACCTCGTGTTGTGCCCGTCCCAAAATGGTATCGCAGGCCTCGCGATATTCGGCTTCGCTGTTGATCTGTTTGTAGGTGGGCTCCAAGGGACGATCCTTCTTGTCGGCAAGCGCCATGCTTTTGCCTGGGGCAGGGCGTCAGATCATGGACAGGCCATGGGTGGCGTTCTGGTGTTGAGGCGCACATTATAATCGGCTCCTTTTCGGATCGAGTCCCGGGGCTTGCCATGCCAATTGCGCAAATTGAATCGCTCGATCACGAAGGGCGCGGCGTTGCACACGTCGATGGCAAAGCTGTGTTCATCGAGGGCGCGCTGCCTGGCGAAGTGGTCGAATACGCCAGCTATCGCCGCAAGCCGAGCTACGAAAAGGCTCATGCCCTGCGCGTGCTGCGAGCGTCGAGCCAGCGAGTCGCGCCCCCTTGCCCGCATTTCGGCACCTGCGGCGGTTGCTCGATGCAGCATCTCAATCTCTCGGGTCAGACCGCCGCCAAGCAGCGCGTGCTCGAAGATGCGCTTTGGCATATTGCCCGGCTCAAGCCGGAACAGATTTTCCCGCCGATCGCCGGCGCCGGTTGGGGCTACCGGTTGCGCGCACGTCTTTCGGTGCGCTACGTGGCGAGCAAAGGCGGCGCACTTGTGGGCTTCCGCGAGAAGCACAGCAGCTACGTTGCGGTGATGGATTCCTGCGCCGTGCTGCCACCCCATGTGTCTGCACTGATTCCGGCGCTCAAGACCCTGGTGGAAGAGATGTCACAGCCGGATCGCATGCCGCAGATAGAGGTCGCGGTGGGCGGGGCGCGGACAGTGCTCCTGTTGCGTCACCTGGAGGCGCTAGCGCCTGACGATCTGGATCGCCTGCGGCACTTTGCCGATGCGCATGGAATCATCTGGTATCTGCAGTCCAAGGGCCCCGAGACCGTTACCCTGCTTCATCCGGCAACTGCGGCGCTGCCGAGCTATGAGTTGCCGGATTTCGGCCTCGACCTGCTGTTTCATCCGACCGAGTTCACGCAGGTCAACAACGGTGTCAATCGCATGCTGGTGCGCCGCGCCATGGCCCTGCTCAAACCGCAGGCCGGCGAACGAATCGCCGATTTGTTCTGCGGTTTGGGAAATTTCACTCTGCCCATTGCCCGGTTGGGTGCGCACGTTCTAGGGATCGAAGGAAGTGCTGCCCTGGTAAAGCGGGCCCAGGAAAACGCCATGCACAACGGCCTTCAAACCCGCTGCGAGTTCGCGGTGGCCAACCTGTTCGAGGCGACCGGGGAAAGTGTTGCTGCGTTCGGGACCTTGGACAAGCTGCTGATCGACCCGCCGCGCGAAGGGGCGATTGCGCTGGTCAATGCGCTCCCGGCGGAAGGCGGTCCGCGCTGCATCGTGTACGTTTCATGCAGCCCGGCAACCCTCGCTCGCGACGCGGCCGTGCTGGTGCATGAGAAGGGATACCGCTTGCGTGGCGCAGGCATTGCCAACATGTTTCCGCATACGTCCCATCTCGAATCAATCGCCTTGTTCGAAAAATGAGCGATCGCTGGTCTTGGGGACGCAAAAGAAAACGGCGACTTCTGTCGCCGTTTTCAATCCGGTCGCCGTGTCACCAGCGCCGACTTTCACACCGATGTTTTCAGTCACGGTCGCCGGTAAAGGCCATCAGCAGATGCAACAGGCTGACAAACACGTTGTACACGTCCAGATATACGGCCAACGTAGCCGTGATGTAGTTGTCCTCACCGCCCTGCACGATGCGGTTGATGTCGTAGAGGATGTAGGCGGAGAAGAGGACCACGGCAATGGCGGAGATGGACAGCGCCAAGGCGGGAATCTGGAAGAAGATGTTCGCCACCATCGCGACCAGCAGCAGGATCACGCCGGCAAAGAGGAACTTACCCAGATTCGAGAAGTCCCGCTTGGTAGTGGATGCCACTCCCGCCAGGGAAACGAAGATCGCCCCGGTGCCTCCGGCCGCCATGGCGATCAGCGTGCCACCGTTGGAGAAGCCGAGCGCCACCTGCAGAATGCGCGACAGCATCAAGCCCATGAAGAAGGTAAAACCGAGTAGCAGGGCGACGCCCATGCCGCTGTTCTTGGTCCTCTCGATGCCCCACATGAAACCAAAAGCCACGCCGAGGAACAGCATGAAGGCGATGAACGGGCTGCCGGCAAGAAACGAAAATTTCAATTGCACGCCGAGCAGGGCGCCGGCCACCGTAGGTGCCATCGACAGCGCGAGCAAGGCGTAGGTATTGCGCAGGACGCGATGTTGCCGCCCGGCAACATCCGGGGTGATGGTTTGCGGGTAGGTGTGGACGTTTTCCATGGTCTTGCGAGCCCTCCTGTGAGTTGAATCCTACGTTGGACAGTCCCTGGTCGCATGAGTTCCACGGCAACCCGGGGCGGCCGACGCGAAGCGAATTATAGCCACGAAAATTCCGCAGCATGAAAAAGCCTTGTGCGTGGCAGGGTCAAGCGAACGTGGTTTTGTCGTGGATGCGGTTGCGCCAGTGCCAAGCCGAGTCTAAGCTGGTCCCACTTGATTTTCCGGGGGCGTCGTGGCTTCGCTCGATCGCATTCGCACAGAAGGATTTCGACGCTGGTATGAACGACAGTTGATCGAATGTCATGCATGGCTGGTGAGTTGGTTCCTTGGCCTCATCGTTCTGGTGAGCGGTCTGGAAGTGGCGGGGGCGGGCGGCGCTTCGCGCATGTCCGGTGTGCTGCTGCTGATCGGTGGTCTGGTGGTCACCCTTTACAGTTGGAAGCGCTATCGCTTGCTGCTTGAAATCGCCGAACGCCTCGGCGAACAGGCTACATGCCCCGGCTGCAACACATACGGCAAGTTCAAGGTGGAGTCTTCCGGCCCCGCGCCATTGCCGGACGGGGGAGACCCGACGCTGGAAAACCATGGCGGCGGATTCTGGTTGCGGGCTCACTGCCGCAAGTGCGGCGACGAGTGGATGCTCAAGTAGCGTGATTGACGCACACACACCGCGCGCCGGCTAGCGTTTGGCCCGGAATACTCGCGGCGAATTCGCCGCTTCAGTGATCGATATGGTGGCAATCCTCAATGGTGGTGTCTTGGCAGCAGGCCGGTCGGCATACGCAGCGGCGGTGACCCTGGAAACATAGCCATTGGTGAGGCCGGCACGATGGTTGCCGGTGTTGTAGGCAGAAAGCGCTGCTCGCAACGCATCCTGCCCGGAACCCATGCGGCGTGCCGCACCGGCATACTCGTTGGCGAGGATTCCGGCCCCCGCAGCCAGATTGGCGCAAGGATCGAACATGGCTCCTGGCGTGGTGCGCAATTTCCTCAGGTTGGCCGAATTCACCTGGGTCAGGCCCATGTCGATTGAATAGCCATTGGCGATCAGCCATTCGGACCAGGCCAGTGCCTCTGTTTTTGATTTTGGCTGGCGGGCCAGCCGGCGCGAGCCATTGACGTTGATGGCGAAAGGATTGCCGCCGGATTCGACCTTGACGATCGCCATCATGGTGACCGGGGCGACCTGGGGGGCGCACTGGACAACCAGTTGCTCAAGGCCCGGCAGCATGGCGCTACTTGCCGAACAGACGTTCCAGCAGGGAGCCGGGTTTTTGCTTTGCCAGTCCCTTGCGCAGGGACTTGTTCTTTTCCTGGAGATCGCGTGCCAACTGCACGGCTGTCATGTACTGCAACTGATGGGCGATAGTCGGAGCGAGCAGGAACAGGGTGTTAAAGCGCTCCGGTGTCAGCACCGCTGCAGTCACGCGGCCTTTTGCTGTGCAGGTTTCAGGCGATGGCATGTTGTCCACCAGCGACAGCAGGCCAACGACTTCGCCATCGCGCGCCTCGCGAACGTCCTGTTCCGACTCGCCAGCGCCATTGCGGCGGGTCAACTCCACGGTGCCGGAAACAATGATGTAAAGCGCAGGCCCCTGGCTGCCCTGGGTAACGAGTTGGCGGTTTGCTTGATAGTCTTCCAGCCGCAGATTGTTGAGCAACACGTCAAGCTGCTTGTCCGGGAAGCGTTCGAAGGCCGGTAGACCGTGCAGGAAAGTGCGCAGATCGTTCATGGTCAGGCCAGCCTGGCGGCGGAAGCATTCGACTCGCGCAACCGCTCGGCCAGCAAGTCGACCAGTTGCCCGAGCAGTACGTGGGAAATGTCGGGATCGTGAATCACGAGATCCTCAAAATCCCTGGCGTGCATTTTCAGGGCGCGACAACGGGTGAGCGTGGAAACGGTCGAACTGGCCAGCATTTCCCCACTCAACACGGCAACCTCGCCAAGCCAGTCTCCTGGCTTGACATGGCCGAGTTCGAGGGTTCTCGAGCCATCCTCGACTGACGCCAGCATTTCTCCTTCAAGCACCAGATATAGGGAATCCACAGGCATTCTGTCGCGGAAGACCTTGCGTCGGGCCGGCAGATCCACCACCGTGCAGGCATTGAGGAGGCGCGCAAGATTGTCCGGTCCAAGCTCCACGCTTACGGCGGGGAAGCGGCGCTGGAATTCGGCTGCTATGTCCTTGTTCATGTGTGAGCGTAGTTCAGCCAGACCGTGGAA
>JAIOPW010000028.1 GCA_021413665.1 Rhodocyclales bacterium
CGATGTCGAAGGTGACCTCGATCTGCGGCATGCCGCGCGGCGACGGCGGAATGTCGGACAGGTTGAACTGGCCGAGACTCTTGTTGCCGCTGGCCATCTCGCGCTCGCCCTGCATGACGTGGATGGTTACGGCGCTCTGGTTGTCGTCGGCGGTGGAGAAGGTCTGCGCCGCCTTGGTCGGGATCGTGGTGTTCTTCTGGATCAGCTTGGTCATGACGCCGCCCAGGGTTTCGATGCCGAGGCTCAGCGGGGTGACGTCGAGCAGCAGCACGTCCTTGACTTCCCCCTGCAACACGCCGCCCTGGATCGAGGCGCCGACGGCGACGGCTTCGTCGGGGTTGACGTCGCGTCGCGGTTCCTTGCCGAAGAATTCCTTGACCTTCTCCTGCACCTTGGGCATGCGCGTCATGCCGCCGACCAGGATGACGTCGGTGATGTCCGAGTTCTTGACGCCGGCATCCTTCATGGCGATGCGGCAGGGCTCGATGGTGCGCTCGACCAATTCTTCCACCAGTGCTTCGTACTTGGCGCGAGTCAGCTTCATCGCCAGGTGCTTCGGACCGCTGGCATCGGCAGTGATGTAGGGCAGGTTGAATTCGGTCTGCTGGGCGGAGGACAACTCGATCTTGGCCTTTTCCGCAGCTTCCTTGAGGCGTTGCAGGGCCAGCACATCGTTCTTGAGGTCGACGCCCTGTTCCTTCTTGAATTCAGTAACGACATAGTCGATCAGGCGCTGGTCAAAGTCCTCGCCGCCGAGGAAGGTGTCGCCGTTGGTCGACAGCACTTCAAACTGGTGCTCGCCGTCGATTTCGGCGATCTCGATGATGGAGATGTCGAAGGTGCCGCCACCGAGGTCATACACGGCGATCTTGCGATCACCTTCCTGCTTGTCCATGCCAAAGGCCAGCGCGGCCGCGGTCGGCTCGTTGATGATGCGCTTGACGTCGAGGCCGGCGATGCGGCCGGCGTCCTTGGTGGCCTGGCGCTGGCTGTCGTTGAAGTAGGCGGGCACGGTGATCACGGCCTCGGTGACTTCCTCG
>JAIOPW010000029.1 GCA_021413665.1 Rhodocyclales bacterium
GCCCGCTTCATCCCGCGCAGCGCCGAGGCGCTGCCCATCACGAGGATCTTGCCCGCGCGCCGGGCGATCATGGCCGGCGCCGCCGCAGCGACCAGTCGCGGCAGGGGATCGACCAGCGCGGCGAACACCTGCCGCCATTCGATCTCGCCGACCTCGACCGCCGCCGTCGAGGGCGCCCTGATCGCCAGGTTGGCGACCAGCACGTCGATGTGCCCGGCCTCGCGGACGACCCGCGCCGCCGCATCGGCCTCGGCGAGATCTGCGGTACTGGCGACGACATCCGCACCCTGTTCGGCGAAAACCTCGCAGAACACAGGGCCCATGAATTCGGTGGCCTGGGTGATGAGGACACGTTTGCCGGACAAGGTGTTTTGCACGATAAGTCTCCCGAAGATTGCCGAGTGCCTCAGTTCAGTCGATCGCGCCTACCGCGTCAGTTGCTGGTGACAGGCTGCGGCGCATCGTCTTATCCTAATACTGCACTCAAACGGTCGAGGTTCTGCTCGTTTGCAGGCTCGACGATGTGGCGTACGGACTCAGCAACACATGGATCGGCAAAGGTCTGGACCCAACTGAGCAAGGTACCGCCGGCTGATGGCTCAAGCGTGATGATGAGCTGAAAGTGCGGTTGGCACACGTGCTGGATGACGACCTGGCGATCGGCCTCGATTAGGGAGAAGACCGCTTCATTGGGGTAGCGTGTTCCATCCGGCCCAATCATGCTGAATATCCATTTCCCACCGGTGTGAAACTCAAACACGTCGAAGCGATTTGAGAAGCCTGCCGGGCCCCACCACTGTGCAAGGCGCACAGGATCCTTCATTGCTCCGAAGACAGTGGCGGGTGAAGCTACGAGCTGGCGATTCGTACTGAAGGTTGTCATACGGGGCATCCATTTTGGTGTCGCCAATTTGAGTACTGGTCGGGCTTTCCAGTCAATCAGTACCTTAAGAATAGCGGCGACGCATTCCCTGGGCAAGCCCACCCGCAGGGTGCGGCAACGGTACGGCAAATGGGCCATACTCGGCCCATGGTCCGTGCGGCGATTCTCCTTTCCCTTTTCCTCGGCGCTTGCGCCGTCGCGCCGCCGAGCCCGGAGCGTATCGCCTGCCTGGCGCGCATGGAGGCGCACGCGGCGCATCTGCGGCCTGGCTTCGTGGCGGTTGGTTACCAGCCGGAGTTCCGTTTGCGCCTCGATGAGGATCTGGCCGACGGGCGCGGCTTTCCCAAGGGGAACAGCACGCTGGGCGATGCCTCGCCCGGCGGCGAGATCCGGCTGCGTCCTTCGCGCGTCTGCGCCGACGAGGTGCTGGCGCGCGCCGTCGTGGCGCACGAGATGGCCCATGTCGCCCTGCGCCATCGCGGCGTGCCGGGGACCGGGGTCATCGTGCTCTGGGAAAAGCAGCCGCTGGAAACGGAAGCCGATGAACTGGCCCATGCGGCGCTGCTGCGTGCCGGGGGCGATCCGCGTCCGGCGCAGTTGGTGGCCTGCTGGCTGGGGCGATGCAACAAGCCCGGGATGCCGGGCCGGGGTTCGCGCGGCTGGTGACGCTTACTGCTTGTCGGGGATGCGCAGCACCAGCCCGTCGAGTGCCGGCGTGATGCGGAGCTGGCAGGCCAGCCGGCTGTTTTTGGCGCGTTTGGCCGCCGTGCCGCCCAGCATGTTTTCCTCTTCCGCCGTCAGCGGCGGCAGGCTGTGGGCGGTCTCGACATACACATGGCAGGTGGCGCAGGAGCAGAAGCCCCCGCAGGCGCCCTCGATGCCGGGGATGTTGTTGAAGGTCGCGAGCTGCATGGCGTTTTCGGCGCCGTTGGCGTCGAGGCTGCGGCGGCTGCCGTCGGCAAGAATGTAGGTGAGGGTGGTCATGGCGGAAGGCGTCGTTGTGGGTTCGGGCGCCGGCCGGCGCGGGTGCTTCAGGAACGGTGCTTGCGCGGGCCCGGCAGGTCCTCGCGGGTGACGAGGAAGACCTTGCCGGTGTTCGTGCGCTCCGGCGAGGATGCGCCGCACCACGTCGAGGCCGTCGGCGCCGGCCGCCAGCGCCAGCGCCGGTTCGTGGCGGTATTCCGCCGGCAGCGCTTCCATGGCTTCGCTGGTGACGTAGGGCGGGTTACTCAGAATCAGGTCATAGCGTTTGCCCTTTACTGCCGCAAACAGATCGGACTCGATGGCCTGCACGCGGTCTTCGAGCGCGTAGTCGGCGATGTTGCGGCGGGCCACGGCGAGGGCGTCGGACGAAATGTCGATCGCATCGACCTCGGCATTGGGGAAGGCGTGGGCCATCAGGATCGCCAGGCAGCCGGAGCCGGTGCACAGGTCGAGCGCGGAGGTGACGGACTCCGCATCCTCGATCCAGGGCGCGAAGCCGCTTTCCAGGCAGCCGATGCACCACGCGCTGTTGCAGGTTGTTGAGCAGGGTCAGGCGCTCGTTCTTCGTCAGGTGGGCGTCGAGCCACGGCTCGAGCGTGTCGCGCGGCAGGTGCAGGGTGGCAAGCACCAGCCAGACGGCTTCATCCCAGGCGTTGTCGGTGCCGTGGCCGAAAAACAGCTCGGACTCGTTGAAGCGGCTGACCGCCCAGCGCAGCCAGTCGCGGACGGTGGCGAGTTCGTCGGTGGCGCCGTTGATCATGTCGTGATCAATCGTTCGAAGGTGTGTTCGTAAATGCGCGCCAGCGGTTCCAGGTCGGCGACGGCGATGGATTCGTCGACCTTGTGGATGCTCGCGTTGACCGGGCCGAACTCCACCAGTTGCGGGCAGATGTCGGCGATGAAGCGGCCATCCGACGTGCCGCCGGTGGTCGATAGTTCGGTGGTGATGCCAACCTCGGTGGCGATGGCATCGGTCAGCGCCGCGCAGAGGTCGCCGCTCTGGGTCAAGAAGGGATGCGCGCCGAGGGTCCAGCGAATTCCGTATTCGAGCTGGTGGCGGTCGAGCAAGGCGTGTACGCGGGATTGCAGACCCTCCACCGTGCTCGCGGTGGAGAAGCGGAAATTGAACATGATCTCGAAGCTGCCCGGCACGACGTTGCCGGCGCCGGTTCCGGCATGGGCGTTCGAAATCTGGAAGCTGGTCGGCGGAAAGTATTCATTGCCGGCGTCCCAGGCTGTCGCCGCCAGTTCCGCCAGCGCCGGTGCCGCCAGATGTACCGGGTTCTTCACCAGGTGCGGATAGGCGACATGGCCCTGCACGCCCCTGACCGCAAGCCTGGCGGAGAGCGAACCACGGCGTCCGTTCTTGATCGTGTCGCCGAGGCGGGCGACGCAGGTGGGTTCGCCGACGATGCAGAAGTCGATCGCCTCCTTGCGTGCCTTGAGTGCCTCCACCACGCGCACCGTGCCATCCACCGCATCGCCTTCCTCATCGGAAGTCAGCAGCAAGGCCAAAGAGTCGGCGTTGGCGACACGGCGATTCACCAAACGCTCCATCGCCACCACGCAGGCGGCAATCGAGCTTTTCATGTCGGCGGCGCCGCGCCCATACAGGCAAGCATCGCGCACGGTCGGCTCGAAGGGTGGCGAGGTCCATTGCTCCAGCGGGCCGGGCGGCACCACGTCGGTATGGCCGGCGAAGCAGACCAGCCGGCCGGAAGTGCCGCGCCGCGCCCAGAGGTTCGAGACGCCGCCGGCGTCGATGCGCTCGATGCGAAAACCCAGCGGCACCAGCCAGGAGGCGATCAAGTCGAGGCAGCCGGCGTCGTCGGGGGTGACCGACGGACGCGCGATCAGCGCCCGGGCCTTTGCCAGGACCGGCATCAGTTGTCCATGTCCAGCTTGAAGTCGCTGAAGGAACCCGGTGCCACGGACTTGGTCGGGCTGGCCGCGACCGCCTGCGCCGGATCGGCGGCCGGTTTGGGCGCCGAGGCCTCCGCCGCCGCGTTGTTGATCACCTGCTGCAGGTTGTTGGCCGAGTCTGCGCTGGCCAGTGCCTCGTCGAGCGTGATGGTATTGGCCTTGTAGAGCTGGAACAGCGCCTGTTCGAAGGTCTGGCTGCCCGGGATCATGCTGTTTTCCATGGCGTCCTTGATCTCGTTGAGGTCGCCCTTTTCGATCAGTTCGCCGATGTGGCGCGAGTTCATCAAGATTTCAACGGCGGCAACGCGGCCACCACTCGGCGTCTTGACCAGGCGCTGGGAGATCACGCACTTCAGCGTCACCGACAGGTCGGCCAGCAACGCCGGGCGGTTGTCGAGCGGATAAAAGCTGATGATCCGGCTCATGGCGTGGTAGCTGTTGTTGGCATGCAGCGTCGCCATGCACAGGTGGCCCGACTGGGCGTAGGCGATGGCCTGGGTCATGGTCTCCTTGTCGCGGATCTCGCCGATGAAGATCACGTCCGGCGCCTGACGCAGGGCGTTCTTCAGGGCGATCTGGAAGGCCTTGGTGTCGGTGCCGACCTCGCGCTGGTTGACGATGGATTTCTTGTTCTTGAAGAGGAATTCCAGCGGATCTTCCAGTGTCAGGATGTGCCCCGAGGTGTGCTCGTTGCGATAGTCGATCATCGAGGTCAGCGTGGTCGATTTGCCCGAACCCGTCGCCCCTACCATCAGGATCAGGCCGCGCTTTTCCATGATCACATCCTTCAGTGCCGGCGGCAGCAGCAGCGAATCGAAGGAAGGGATATCCACCGGGATGTAGCGCGCCACCATGGCCGGTGTGCCGCGCTGGAAGAAGCAGGAAAGGCGATAAACGCCGATGTCCCGCGCCACGACGCGGGTCTGCAGCTCCTTTTCCCGCTCGAACTCCGCCAGTTGTTCCGGCTTGAGGATTTCCTCGAGCAGGCTGCGCACGGTCGCCATGTCGAGAATGGTCGGATTGACCGGCATGGCGTTGCCCTGCATCTTGATGGTGATCGGAGCGCCGACCGAAAGGAACAGGTCGGTCGCCTTCTTGTCGGCCATCAGCCGGAACAGCTTGTCCATCGTACCCATCTGGCGATCTCCTTGTGAATCAGTCCCGCAGCAACTCGTTGATGCCGGTCTTGGCGCGGGTTTGCGCGTCGACCCGTTTTACGATGACCGCGCAGTAGAGGCTGTACTTGCCGTCGGCCGAAGGCAGGTTGCCGCTGACCACGACAGAGCCTTCAGGGATGCGGCCATACATCACCTCGCCGGTGGCGCGATCGTAGATCCTGGTGCTCTGGCCAATATACACACCCATCGCGATCACGCAGTTGTCTTCGACGATTACGCCGTCGACCACTTCCGAGCGGGCACCGACAAAGCAGTTGTCGCCGATGATGGTCGGGCCGGCCTGCAGCGGTTCCAGCATACCGCCGATGCCGACGCCACCGGAGAGGTGCACGTTCTTGCCGATCTGCGCGCAGGAGCCGACGGTGGCCCAGGCATCGACCGTGGTGCCTTCATCGACGTAGGCGCCGATGTCCACGAAGCAAGGCATCAGCACCACGTTTTTGCCGACGAAGCTGCCGCGCCGGGCGACGGCCGGCGGGACCACGCAGAACCCGCCCTTCTCGAAGCTGTAGGTGTCGTAGTGGGAAAACTTGTTCGGCACCTTGTCGAAGTAGCGCATCGGCCCGGCTTCCGTCACGGAATTGTTCTCCAGGCGGAAGGAAAGCAGCACGGCTTTCTTGATCCACTGGTGGGTGGTCCACTGTCCATCCATTTTCTCGGCCACGCGCAGGGCGCCGCTGTCGAGGTCGCCCAGCACGTGGGCCACGGCATCCCCGATGCGCGCCGGGGCAGCGCCGGGGCTCAGGTTGGCGCGGCTTTCCCAGGCGTCTTCGATGATCTGTTGGAGTTCGTTCATGGCGGCTTCCTTCAGAGGGATTGGCAAAAATCGTTGATCCGTTGCGCGGCGTCGAGGCACTGCTCGTGTGGCGCGACGAGGGCGATGCGGATGTAGTTGGCGCCGGGATTGACGTCGCCGGATTCACGCGCCAGGTAGCTGCCGGGAAGTACCACGACATTCTTCCGGCGCAGTAGCTCGCGGGCGAAATCGGTATCGGGAATCGGGGTCTTCGCCCAGAGGTAGAAACCGGCGTCCGGCACGCGGCAATCGAGGTGGTGGGCGATCAGCGGCGTCACCTCGTGGAATTTCTCGGCATACATGCGGCGGTTGTCCCGCACGTGCGCCTCGTCGCCCCAGGCCGCGACGCTGGCCGCCTGCACCGCCGGGTTCATGGCGCTGCCGTGGTAGGTGCGGTAGAGCAGGAATTTCTTCAGGATGGCGGCGTCGCCGGCGACGAAGCCGGAACGCAGGCCCGGCACGTTGGAACGCTTGGAGAGGCTGGAGAAGGTCACCAGGTTGC
>JAIOPW010000494.1 GCA_021413665.1 Rhodocyclales bacterium
CCTGTTCACGCAGGTTCCGCTGGAGTCGGTGGCGTTGAAGCTGTTCACCGGGATCGAGAAGTTCGAGATCATGGCCATCCCGTTCTTCATCCTCGCCGGCAATTTCCTGACCCACGGCGGGGTGGCGAAACGCATGATCCGGTTCGCCTCGTCGATCGTCGGTCACTGGTATGGCGGCCTCGGCCTGTCCGGGGTGCTGGCCTGCGCCTTGTTCGCCGCAATTTCCGGCTCTTCGCCGGCGACGGTGGTGGCGATCGGCTCGATCCTGCTGCCGGCAATGGTGAAGGCGGGTTTCCCGAACAAGTTTGGCGCGGGCGTGATAACGACTTCGGGCGCACTCGGCATCCTGATTCCGCCATCGATCGTGATGGTGATGTACTCGGTGGCGACCAATACCTCGGTCGGTGCCTTGTTCATGGCGGGTGTGGTGCCGGGAATTGGGCTGGCCCTGGTTCTCGGTGGAGTCACCTACTACCGTGCCCGCAAGTTCGACTATCCACGCCTGCCCAAGGCCACGTTCGCCGAGCGGTTCAAGGCTTTCCGCGAGTCGGCCTGGGGTCTGCTGCTGATCGTTATCGTCATGGGCGGCATCTACACCGGAATGTTCACGCCGACGGAAGCGGCGGCGATGAGTGCGGTCTACGCGTTCTACGTCGCGGTGTTCGTGTACAAGGATCTCGGCATCAAGGACGTGCCGCGCGTGCTGCTCAACTCGGCAAACATGTCGGCAATGCTGCTCTACATCATCACCAACGCCGTGCTGTTCTCGTTCATCATGACCAACGAGAACATCCCGCAGGCGCTCGCCGACTGGATGCTGGGCCACGGCTTGGGCATGATTACCTTCCTGCTCGCATGCAACATCATCCTGTTGTTGGCGGGGAACTTCATGGAGCCGTCCTCGATCGTGCTGATCTTCGCACCCATCCTGTTCCCGGTGGCCATCAAGCTCGGGATTGATCCGGTGCATTTCGGCATCATCATGGTGGTGAATATGGAAGTCGGCATGTGCCATCCGCCGGTGGGCCTCAATCTTTACGTGGCTTCGGGGATCACCAAGATGGGAATTACCGAACTGACCGTGGCGGTCTGGCCGTGGCTGTTGTCCATGCTCGGCTTCCTGATGGTGGTTACCTATTGGCCCGGGCTGTCGATCTGGTTCCCGAAGTATCTTGGCATGATGTAGCGCTACTCTGCTCCAGTGACAAAGGCCCGGCGACCCCGGGCCTTTGTTTTTGTGCTTCCGGTACGGGCGCAGGCCCCGTTCCGGCCAGGAAACTGAGCTAAAATATCAAGTTAGCTATTTGCCTGAAAAACTTGAAATTCAACCTGTTCTGGAGAAAGTAATGGCTGTTGAACGCACCCTGTCGATCATCAAACCCGATGCAGTTGCAAAGAATGTGATCGGCAAGATTTACTCTCGCTTCGAGACGAACGGTCTCAAGATCGTTGCCTCGCGCATGATTCACCTCTCCCGTCAGGACGCGGAAGGTTTCTATGCGGTGCACAAGGAGCGCCCCTTCTTCAAGGACCTGGTCGAGTTCATGATTTCCGGACCGGTCATGGTGCAGGTGCTGCAAGGGGAAGGCGCCATTGCCAAGAATCGCGACCTGATGGGTGCCACTGACCCGAAAAAGGCCGAAGCGGGCACCATCCGCGCCGATTTCGCCGACAGCATCGACGCCAATGCTGTTCACGGATCCGATGCGGCGGAAACCGCCGCAGTCGAAATCGCCTATTTTTTCCCCGCGTTGAACGTCTACTCGCGTTAGCCGGTGATGACGGCCAACCTCCTCGATTTTGATGCCGAAGGCCTGACTGCCTGGTTTGCCCAGCAGGGCGAAAAGCCCTTCCGCGCGCGCCAGGTGCTGCGCTGGATTCATCAACGCGGGGAGGGCGACTTCAATGCGATGACCGACATCGCCAAGTCGTTGCGTGAGAAGCTTCCGGCGCTGGCCGCCGTATCGCCACCGCCGACTGTCAGCGACAAGCTGTCGGATGACGGCACGCGCAAGTTCCTGTTCGATGTCGGCAACCACAATGCGGTGGAGACCGTCTTCATCCCCGAGGATGATCGCGGTACGCTTTGTGTTTCCTCGCAGGCCGGCTGTGCGCTCGAATGCGCGTTCTGCTCCACCGGCCGCCAGGGTTTTAACCGCAATCTGAACACCGCCGAGATCATCGGCCAATTGTGGCAGGCGAATCGTGCCTTGGGCTTCCAGCCGGGTGGCGAGCGAATCATCAGCAATGTCGTGCTGATGGGCATGGGTGAGCCGCTGGCCAATTTTGACAATCTCCTGCCGGCACTGCGCCTGATGCTCGACGACAACGCCTATGGGCTGTCGCGGCGGCGGGTGACGGTGTCCACCTCGGGCATCGTACCGGCCATGGACCGGTTGTCCGAAAGCTGCCCGGTGGCGCTGGCGGTTTCGCTGCATGCGGCGACGGACGGCCTGCGCGACAAGCTGGTTCCGATCAACCGCAAATATCCGCTGGCGGAACTGATGGCCGCTTGTCAGCGCTATTTGGTCCACGCGCCGCGCGATTTCATCACTTTCGAGTACGTGATGCTCGATGGAATCAATGACAGCGATGCTGATGCGCGCGCGCTCCTGCATTTGGTGCGGGATGTTCCCTGCAAGTTCAACCTGATTCCTTTTAACCCCTTTCCCGATTCCGGCTTCCATCGTTCGCCGGCGGAGAGGGTCAGGCGCTTCGCCGCGATCCTGATCAGTGGCGGCATCGTCACCACGACGCGCAAGACGCGCGGCGATGACATCGATGCGGCGTGCGGACAGCTCGCGGGCAAGGTGCAGGACAAGTCGCGGCGCTTGATGCGCAAGCCGCCCACCACTACTGCTGGAGTCGAATTTCAACTATGAACAAGACACTTGTTGCGTTGTGGATGGGGTTTCTGATGGCGGGCTGCGCGGCCACGGGATCCGGACCCGGTTCCGGACAGGGTGCCCAGCAGCCGACTTCCTCGAAGCCGGCCGAAAACGAGCAGCAGCAACGGGCGAAGGTGCATACCGAGCTCGGTTCGCTGTACATGCTCGATGGCCGTTCCGCAATCGCACTGGAAGAAGCGCGCATCGCATTGTCGGCCGATCCCGACTATGCGCCGGCTTACAACCTGCTGGGCCTGACCCACATGGTGCTGAATGAGCCACGCCTGGCCGAGGACAATTTTGAAAAGGCGCTGCGTCTGGCGCCCGGCGACCCGGAAATCAACAACAACTTCGGCTGGTTCCTCTGCCAGAACGGTCGCGAGC
>JAIOPW010000495.1 GCA_021413665.1 Rhodocyclales bacterium
GCGGCCGCTTCGCTGCCGATCACGGCCGGAACGATTTGCGTGCTCGATCCCCGCGTGTCGTAGTCGCGCAGCGCCAGCGCGTCGCGCAGGCGCTGCGAATTCCGCTGCAATTGCGCCCGCTCGGCGTCCATGCCCGGCACCAGATCGAGCGCCGCATCGACCGCGCCGAGCACCGCCGGCGGCAGCGCCGTGGTGTAGATGAAGCCGGCGCAGCGATTGACCAGCCAGTCGATCAGCGTCCGCGAGCCGGCGATGTAGGCGCCGAATGCGCCGAAGGCCTTGCCCAGCGTGCCCATCACGACGTCCACGCCGCCGCACTCTGCCGCAAGCCCGCGGCCCTGCGGACCGAGCACGCCGGTGGCGTGCGCTTCGTCGACATACAGCGCGGCGCCGTGGCGTTCGGCGAGTTGCACCAGTGCCGCCAGATCGGCGCGGTCGCCGTCCATGCTGAACACCGATTCGGTGAGGATCAGCTTGCGACCGCGATGCCGGCCGAGCAGATGGTCGAGGTGGTCGAGGTCGTTGTGGCGAAATATCTCCGCCTTGCCCTTCGCCGCGCGCGCGCCGTGGATGATGCTGGCGTGATTGAGTTCGTCGCTGAAGATCGCGGCACCCCCGGCACCGGCATTGGCGAGGGCGGGAATCACCGTGGCATTGGCCTGGAAGCCGCTGGAGAACAGCAGGGCCGCCTCGCGGCCCTTGAAGGCGGCCAGCTTCGCTTCGACCGCGAGCGTGATGTCGCGCGTGCCTGTCACCAGCCGCGAGGACGGCGCGCCGGCGCCATGGCGCTCGGCCCATTCCGCGGCGCGTGCCTTGACCAGCGGGTGCTGCGAGAGGCCGAGGTAATCGTTGGACGAGGCGTCGATCAGCGCCCGGCCGTCGGCGTCGCGCAAGCGGCCTTGTTGCCAGTGCCACGGACGCAGACGGCGCAGGCGATTGGCTTCGCTCAGCGCGGTCAGGCGGGCGTGCAGCAGGGCATCGAGGCCGGCGTCCATCTCAGGCTTGTTGTGCGCGTTCCGTCAGCACCCGGCGCACGGCGGCGGCGAGCGTCG
>JAIOPW010000496.1 GCA_021413665.1 Rhodocyclales bacterium
GGTGATTTCGCCGGAGTCGGGCGCGGTCAGGCCGAGGCAGCAGCGCAGGGTGGTGGTCTTGCCGGCGCCGTTGGGGCCGAGCAGGCCGTAGCATTCGCCGCGCTGCAATTCGAAATCGAGCCCGGCGACGACCTCGCGGCCGTCGTACGACTTGCGCAGCGCGGAAACAATCAGCGGACTCATTTGTCGGTGCGCACGCTAATGCCAGGCGCGGTGGATGATGTCGCGGATCAGTTGCAGGCGGCGGTGGAAGAAGTGGTCGGCGCCGGGCACGACGACGACCGGAAGCTCCAGCGGCTCGGCCCAGGCCAGCACGTTGGCCAAACGCACGGTGTCGTCCTCGGAGCCGTGGATCACCAGGGTGTCGGCCGGCACCGCCTCGGTTTCGTAGCTGCGCGTTCCCTCGACAAATCCCGCGGCAGTACCGACCAGCACCAGCCAGCGGGCCGGGTCGCCGGACGCGGCGAGGCGTTTGGCCAGGCGCGTGGTGACGTAGGCGCCGAAGGAAAATCCGGCCAGGTAAAGCGGCAGCGGGGCGCCGGACGCGGTCAGCACGCCGGCATAGCGGGCGCGTGCCCAGTCGTGTACCGCCAGCACGTCGTCGGTCTCTGCATCGCCGTGGTCGTGCTCGCCCTCGCTACCGCCGACGCCGCGGAAGCTCGGCCGCAGCGTGATGCAGCCGCGCTCGCGGAAGGCGCGCGCCAGGGTGGTCACCACCTTGTTGTCGGCGGTGCCGCCGAACAACGGATGCGGATGGGCGATCAGGGCGATGCCCTGCGGATTTTCATGTCCTTCGGCGGCCATGCACCAGATGCTGGTCGATGATCTCGTCGATGTCTTCCTTGTCCACATAGGTGTACCAGACCGCCTCGGGGTAGATCACCAGCACCGGCCCCTGTTCGCAGCGGTCGAGGCAGCCGGCGGCATTGATGCGCACTTTGCCCGGCAGCTTGTCGCCCAGCGACTTGACCTTGTCCTTGGCGTAGGCGCGCATGTCGCCGGCGCCGTGATTGTTGCAGCAGGCTTCGCCCGCGGCGCGCTGGTTGGTGCAGAAGAACACATGGTGCTTGAAATGGCTCATGGGGTGCTTCGGACAAAGAATCGATTATAGGGGCGGCGGATATTTGATCGCGTTCTTGCCTATCTTTTCGCGGGCCGCCGCAATTGGATCGATGCCGAGCACGTCGGCCAGCTCGGTCAGGTAGATCAGCACATCGGCGATTTCATCGGCGACCTCGGCGCGTTTTCCGGGCGCGAGGTTCATGCTTTCCTCGGGCGTCGCCCACTGGAAGTGTTCGACCAGTTCCGCCGCTTCGACGCTCAAGGCCATGACGAGATTCTTCGGTGTATGGAAGCGATGCCAGTCGCGTGCGGCGCAAAAGTCCCGCAGCGCATCGCGCAGGGTGGCGAGGTCAGTAATCGAGTGCATTGTTTCCTTCCGGTCGGTAGATCATCAGCCAGGGCAGGGCGAGGAAAGGCCACAGCGACGAAATCAGTCGGGTGAGGCCGTTGAAACTCAGGAACTGGCCGGGGTTCCATATGTGCAGGGTGTTCAGCAGATAGGGGTTCTCGGGCGCGACATTGACCATCACGGTGGCGAACAGCAGTGCCAGTGCCGCCACTGCGCGCTGCAGCGGAAAGACCAGGAAGGATGCGCTCCACCACAGGACCAGCCCGACACCGATGCCGATGCTGTTTCCCGGGGTGATCCACGCCAGTGCGGCTGCCGGCCCCATCAACAGGGCGTGGGCGAGTATCTTGACCAGCACCGCAAGCATCAGCAGGCCGCCGGTCAGCAGGCGGGCATGGCGGCGCAACAGCAGGGTGGTCATCAGTCCCGCCGCGAGCAGGCCGGCGGCGGCAATGGCGGCTTCCAGGTTGACGAAGCGTTCCGGCAGGAAGGGCTGTACCGGTGGCAGATCAAGCATCTGGCGCAGGTTGCCACTGCCGAACAGCAGGGTTTCGGGCGACAACTGGGTCATCAGCCAGGCACCGACCAGCAGCACGCCGACGTCGGCACCATAGGCGCGCATCATGATCTGCCGCCGCCATCGCGCCAGGCGTCCGTCATCCAGCGCGTGCGCGCCCCAGGTTGCGCCGATCATGCCGCCGAGCAGGGTGCCGGCGGCGTTGCAGGCCAGGTCGAGATTGGACGGTACGCGGTTGGGCAGGTAGTTCTGCAGCCACTCCATGACCAGGCTCAGTCCGCCGCCCAGCGCAACGGCGACCAGCCAGGCGGACAGCGGGGCGAGCCGATGGCGCAGGGCGGCCGTGCAAAAGAAACCGAAGGGCAGGTAGGCGATGATGTTGGTCGCCAGGTCGAAGCCGGTGTAGTAGCGTGGCCAGGCCGCGCCGAGAAAGGCCAGCGAGTCACCGCCGCTGTCGTGCCAGCCGGCCAGGGGATACAGGCTGGCGTAGAGGATCAGTAGCGCATAGCCGCTGGTCAGGTAGAGCGTCAGGTGGGTGCGTGAGTGATTTGCCACAGGGCCCGATTCTGCCAGTGCGCGGCCCGCGCGGCCAGCCTAATGCCGGTGCTCGGGCTCGGCGTGATGCGTCTGGGCGGCAGCGTGGTGATGCAGTATCGCGTGCGGGTCGTGGCCCGGGAGGCGGTGGCCGACCCATTGCGGCAGCAGCGATCCGGCCACCATGCCGAGGATGGAAACGGCAAGCCCGATAAGTTGCGGCGGCACCGGGCTCGCCTCGCCGACCAGGACCTCGATCAGCACCCAGGAGATGAGGCCGCCGAAGGTCGCGGCCAGCGCGCCCTGGGTGGTCGCGCGGCGCCAGAAGATGCCGGCGGCCAGCGGCACGAAAGCGCCGGCCAGGGTGACCTTGTAGGCGTTTTCCACCATCTTGAAGATCGAGGCTTCGGATTTCAGCGCGAATCCGAGCACGATGCAGGTGAACACGATCAGGCAGCCGCGCATCACGCGCAGGAACTGGTGGTCGCCCATGCCCGGATAGAAGCCCCGAACCACGTTTTCGGCGAAGGTGACCGAGGGCGCGAGCAGCGTCGCCGAGGAGCAACTCATGATCGCCGACAGCACCGCGCCGAAGAACAATACCTGGGCGAACAGCGGCGTGTGCTGCAGGACCAGCGTGGGCAGCACCAGTTGCGTATCCTTGGCCAGCAGTTCGTTGAACAGCGCGGGGTCGATCAGGGTCGCCGAGTAGGCGATGAACATCGGTACGAAGGTGAAGCAGAAATAGATCGAGGCGCCGAGGATCGAGCCGGCCAGCGCAACCTTGGCGCTCTTGGCCGAGGTGATGCGCTGGAATACGTCCTGCTGCGGGATCGAGCCCAGCATCATGGTCATCCAGGTGCCGAGGAAAGTGAGCCACAGCCACGGGTCGGGTGCCGGGAAGAAGTCCAGCTTGCCGGCGGTGCGCGCGTGGTCGATGATCGCCGTGGCGCCACCGCCGACTTTGCCGCTGACGGTCCAGGCGATGAACAGAAGGCCGCCCATCGACACCGCCATCTGCACGAAGTCGAGGATGGCCACCGAGAACATGCCGCCGAACACGGTGTAGGTCAGCACGATGCCGGCGCCGAGGATCATGCCGGCATTCTGTGAGACCGCGCCGTCGGTAACGACGAAGAAGATCAGCCCCAGCGCCTTGATCTGCGCCGCGACCCAGCCCAGGTAGGAGAGCACGATGCAGATCGTGGTGATCACCTCGACCGTGCGGTTGTAGCGCATGCGGTAGAAGTCGCCCAGGGTGAGGATGTTGAGCTTGTAGAGGTAGCGCGAAAAGATGACGCCGGCGATGATCAGGCACATCGAGGAACCGAAGGGGTCGGCGACCACGCCGCCAAGGCCGTCCTTGACGAAGGTGGCGGAGACGCCGAACACGGCCTCGGCGCCGAACCAGGTGGCGAACACCGTGGCGGTGACGACCGGCAGCGGCAGGCTGCGTCCGGCGACGGCAAAATCCCTGGCGTTATGGACGCGGGTGGCGGCAAATAGTCCGATGCCGACCGACACCATCAGATAAAGCACGACAAACCAGAGCAGCATCGGGAATCCTTGTCAGCCGCAAACGCGTGTGGTTCATGCCGGACCGGCGAAACGCAGGCAGGCCCGAATGGACCGCCGCATTATAACCAGGGGATGCCGGGTGTTTGTCGGGCGCTTTGCGCGCCGGGAATTCCGCTTCGCGGGCCGGCGTTATCGCAGAACGGCGAACGCCAGCGCGCCGGCAGCGACCGCAAACGCCACCCAAAGCAACTGCCGCATGCTGCGTATCTCTGCGGCCAGGCTTTCCAGTTCCAGGTTGGGCGCGGGTGTCGCGGT
>JAIOPW010000544.1 GCA_021413665.1 Rhodocyclales bacterium
AAGACGCTGACGGCGCAGACCGACCTGGTGCGGCAGATGCAGGCGCGCACGGTGAAGCGGCACTACCTCGCGCTGGCGCTGGGCACGGTCGAGCGCGACGGCAACGTCGACGCGCCGCTCGGTCGCCACGCCGTGCAGCGCACGAAAATGGCGATCGTGCGCAGCGGAGGCAAGGAAGCACGCACCCATTACGCGGTGCTGGAGCGCTTTGAAAAATCCACGTTGCTCGAATGCCGGCTGGAGACCGGGCGTACGCACCAGATTCGCGTCCACCTGGCGTCGATCAAGCATTCCCTTGCCGGCGATGCGGTGTACGGGAAAAGCCGCAGCGGCGATGCGCGGCTCGATGCCTTTCCGCGCCAGGCGCTGCATGCGTGGCGACTGGCCTTGATCCATCCCGCAAGCGGTGTCGAAATGGCCTGGGAAGCGCCGCTGCCGGAGGACTTCGCGAATTTGCTGGACGCACTGCGTGGCTAGTTTCATCGTTCCCGACTGGGCGCCGCCGGCGGGTGTGCGCGCCCTGTCGACGACGCGTCGCGGCGGCGTCAGTCATGCGCCGTGGGGAGGCTTCAATCTTGGCGATCATGTCGGCGATGACCCTCGTGCGGTGGCGGCGAACCGCGCGCTGCTGCGCCGCGAACTGCCGGCCGAGCCGCTGTGGCTGACCCAGGTGCATGGCACGCGCTGCGTCGATGCCGCAACGGTGGCGCCCGGCGCCGAGGCCGACGCGAGCGTAACGCGTCGGCGTGGCGTGGTCTGCGCCGTGCTCGCGGCGGATTGCCTGCCGGTGCTGTTGTGCGACGACCGGGCCAGCGTGGTGGGCGTGGCGCACGCGGGCTGGCGCGGCCTGGCCGCGGGGGTGATCGAGGCGACCGTGGCGGCGATGGACGAGCCGGGCGAACGCCTCATGGCCTGGCTCGGGCCGGCAATCGGGCCGCAGGCCTTCGAGGTCGGCAGCGATGTGCGCGATCGGTTTGTCACGGACGATCCGATGGCGGCGCGCGCCTTCGTGGCCGGCGAGTACGGCAAATGGCTGTGCGACATCCGCCAACTCGCCCGCCAGCGATTGGCGAAGCTGGGCATTCGCCGCATCACCGGCGCCGACTCTTGCACCAAGTGCGATATGGAAAATTTCTTTTCTTACCGGCGCGACGGCGTCACCGGGCGCATGGCCAGCCTGGTCTGGCTGGATTAGCCGGGGCTAGCGGGCATCCGGTGGCGTGGAATCTCCAGGCTTTCCGGCGGGGGCATCGATGGCTTCCCGCGCGCGGCGGTTCCTGTTGCGCTGTGGCGTACCGAACAGCCAGAGAAACAGCGCCAGCGGTGCCAGACCGTAGACCACAAAGGTCAGCACGCCGGCGGTAAGATTCGGCTCGGTGGCGGCCATCAGAACGGTGACGTAGAGCCACCCGATTGCGATTACATACATGCATCAATTCTACGGACGCGGCGCCTTGCTTGACACCATTTATTGTGCAGTGCAAAATAAATGCCGTTTTGGATCCGGCCGCCGCGCTCGGGTTATCGCGTCGATACCGTCCCCGACATGTTGTCGGGGATCCAAACTGCGCTGAATCTTCGTCTTGAGGAGCCCCGGATGTCTACCCCGCCCGACCAGAATGCCGCGTTCAAAGCCATGTTCCAGGCCGGAAACGCCATGGCGCAAGGCTTCAGCCAGTTTCTCGCCGAGCAGCAGCAAAAGTTGTCGGCCACCCCGGCCGGGGCAAACCCGGCGGCATGGAGCGCGGAAACCGATGCGCTGAAGAACCTGCAGCAGGAATGGATGGGACGCCATGCCGAGTTGTGGCAAGGCATGCTCGGCAAGCCCGCCGACCAGCCCGCCCCGCAAGTGGCGGCGCCGGCTCCCGGCGACAAGCGTTTCGACCACCCCTCCTGGGCCGAAAGCCCTGTCTATGACTACCTGCGCCAGTCCTACCTGATCAATGCCGACTACATGAAGCGGATGGCCGAGGCGGCCCCGGTGCCGGAAGGCCAGGGCAAGAATCGCATGCGCTTCCTGACCCGGCAGATGGTGGACGCGATGGCACCATCCAATTTCCTTGCCACCAACCCCGAGTTCGTCAAGACCGCGCTCGAGACCAAGGGCGAGAGCATCCAGAAGGGTATCCAGAACCTGCTCGCCGACCTGGACAAGGGCCGCATTTCGATGACCGACGACAGCGCTTTCGAGGTCGGTCGCAACCTGGCGATCACGCCCGGTGCCGTGGTCTTCGAAAACGAGCTGATGCAACTGATCCAGTATTCGCCGCTGACTGACACGGTGTCGGAGCGGCCATTCCTGATGGTGCCGCCCTGCATCAACAAGTTCTACATCCTCGACCTGCAGCCGGAAAACTCGCTGGTGCGCTACGCGGTGGAGCAGGGCCAAACCGTGTTCCTGGTGTCCTGGCGCAATGTGCAGGCCGACCTCGGCCACCTGACGTGGGACGACTACATCGAGAAGGGTGCGCTGACGGCGATCAAGGCCGTGCAGGACATCTGCAAGGTCAAGCAGATCAATGCGCTGGGCTTCTGCGTCGGCGGCACCATACTCGGCGCCGCGCTTTCCGTGGCGCGCATCCGTGGCGACAACCCGGTCGCCTCGCTGACGCTGCTGACCACCCTGCTGGACTTTTCCGAGACCGGCGAGATCGGTTACTTCATCGACGAGGCGGCGGTGCAGGCGCGCGAAACCGGCATCGGCAAGGGCGGCCTGCTGCGCGGCAGCGAACTGGCGACGGTGTTTTCCGCGCTGCGCGCCAACGACCTGATCTGGCAATACGTGGTGGGCAACTACCTCAAGGGCAACAAGCCGCCGGCATTCGACCTGCTGTACTGGAATTCCGACGCGACCAACCTGCCCGGCCCCTTCCTCGCCTGGTACCTGCGCAACATGTACCTGGAAAACAACCTGCGGGTGCCCGGCAAGCTGGAGATGTGCGGCGTCAGGGCCGACCTGGGCCGTGTCGACATGCCGGCCTTTCTCTACGCGAGTCGGGAAGACCATATCGTGCCGTGGAAGACCTCCTACCAGACACGCAGCCTGGTCGGTGGCGAGACCACGTTCGTGCTCGGTGCGTCCGGGCACATTGCCGGCGTCATCAATCCGGCGGCGAAGAACAAGCGCAACTACTGGGTGAATGACGGCAAGACCGCCAACGCCGACGAATGGTTCGACGGCGCGACCGAGGTCAAGGGCAGTTGGTGGCCGCTGTGGGCATCCTGGCTCAAGGGCCATGGCGGCAAGGAAATTCCGGCTCGCGGACGGCTCGGCGGCAAGGACTTTCCGCCCGGCGAGCCCGCTCCGGGGCGCTACGTCAAGGAAAAGGCATAATGAAAAGACCGGCACTCTGCAAGGGGCGCAGCGTCCGGTGTGGCAATGCAACAGCCTCATCCCAACAATAAATCAAGGAGAGACAAAATGCTGCGAGTGGCACTGGTAACGGGAGGAATGGGCGGCCTTGGCGAGGCTATCTGTATCAAGCTGGCGGCGCTCGGCTACAAGGTGGTCACCACTTACAGCCCGAGCAACACCAAGGCGCAGGAATGGCTGCGCACCATGAACGACATGGGTTACGGTTTCAAGGCCTATCCCTGCGATGTCGGCGACTTCGATTCCGCCAAGACCTGCATCGCCCAGGTGACCAAGGAAATCGGCCCGGTCGAAGTGCTGGTGAATAACGCCGGCATCACGCGCGACATGACCTTCAAGAAGATGACCAA